>JAQWIX010000023.1 GCA_029248675.1 Pseudomonadales bacterium
AATGTGGCCAGCCAGCACCCAGAGGTGGTGGCTGATATGTTGGCGGCGGTGGCTGCGCACAAAGCCCGGGTAAGCGTCGCACCACCGTTACTTGATGCACGCTTGGCCGCCCTGATGCCCCAGGCTCAACCTTAATTTTAGGATGCAGCAAGTCTGCTAGGAGAACACGATCGTGCTTAAAATTCCGACAGAGGATTCCATCAACCCCCAGTGGTTCAACGACTGTTTCACGGCGGCAGGGCTAACCGGGTCAGTGCGTGGCTTTAAAGCTGCCAGAGTGGGCACCGGCCAAATTGGTAAATGTGTTCGCTATGTTTTCGACTTCGACGACCAAGGCAACTTGCCCCTATCTGTGATTGGCAAATACCCGTCCGACGATGAAAGCAGTCGCCAAACGGGCGTTGCGCTACACAACTTTTTACGCGAAGTGCGTTTCTATCAAGAGCTGCAAAGTCGGGTCACTATCCGAACACCTCGCTGCTATTTCGCTGAGATTTTAAATGAGGGCCCCGAGTTCTTTTTGCTGCTGGAAGATTTGACGCCTGCGGAGCAGGGCGACCAGTTGGCTGGCTGTTCGCCTGAAGTTGCTAAGGCTGCTCTCCGAGAACTGGTCGGGCTACAGGCGCCGGCATGGTGCGATGAAAGCCTGCATGAGCTGAAATGGTTGCGTGACGCAGACAAAGTTAACGAGATGGACACCATGGCCTTGTACAGGCAAACCCTGCCCGGGTTTGTTGAGCGCTATGGTCCGCACCTGCAAGGGGATGAAATCGACATCATCAAGCGTGTCGGTGAGGCTCAGCACACCCCCCTGAACGCAGACTTTCCAGAGGTTTTTTCGCTGGTGCATGTGGACTATCGCCTAGATAACCTAATGATTAAACAACAGGATTCGGGGCTTTCGGTTGCCGCCGTAGACTGGCAAAGCATTACCTTGGGCGCGCCCATGAACGATGTGGCCTATTTCATCGGTGCAGGTCTTGAGCCTGAGGTGAGACAGCCAGTTGAAGAGGATCTAGTGCGCGGTTACCACCAGGGCTTGATGTCCGCTGGCGTAGTCGATTACTCCTGGGAGGACTGCTGGCTGGGCTATCGTCGGGGTGCCTTTGCGGGCTTCGCTGTAACCGTGGTGGCTTCCATGCTCGTGCAGCGCACAGATCGCGGCGACACCATGTTCACCACCATGGCACGACGACATGCCCGGCACGCTATTGATTTAAACGCCGGTGAGTTTTTGACCTAGGACCAAACGGCTAACGAATCCCATCCCAGGCTTCTCGTTCGTCGGCTTTTGGATTATTGGCCAGCTCGCAGGTGTCATCAAAGATCATGGTGCTGCGGC
Source organism: Pseudomonadales bacterium (assembly GCA_029248675.1). Lineage (GTDB taxonomy): Bacteria > Pseudomonadota > Gammaproteobacteria > Pseudomonadales > Azotimanducaceae > UBA4421. Next base: position 1,343 of record JAQWIX010000023.1, read on the forward strand.
TGCTAAGGTCATATCGGGGCCAGCCCGGATTCCCGGTTTTGATAAAGTCGCTCCAAGCCTTGTGCATGGTGTCCGCCAAACCCTGGGGCACGGGGCCGGGTCCAAGAAACAGATCGACTCCTGCCTGGTCGAGATTGTCGAAAGCGAAAGGGATTTCCAGTGAATGGGTCGCGCCTAGGGCGCCATTGAAGGCCCGAGACCGCCACGCAAACTCGTATAAAAACGTCGGAGCAGCACTTTGCCTGACTTCAGCCATGCGAATCGCTGGAATGCGGAACATGTGATCGCTTGTTAAGGCCACCAGCAAGTCGCGGACGTCGGCATCGGGTCGGGTTTTGCGATAAACCGCCAAGGCGCTTTCGGCTTGGTAACCTGCAACAGTTCGCTCCAGTTTGGCAAGATCTTCGTCACCACTGCTCCACAAGGTGGTTTCGTCAGCATTGCTACCGGTTAAGACCGCTACTTCCGCGCTGGCTCCAGCCTCAAGTGCTTCCAGAGGCGGTTTTGGCAGAGTGGTGTTGCCATGAACCGGATAAAAAGGCGAAACAAAGGTACCTAGGGCATTTATCTTGCCTGCGCCTCGAGCAAAGTGAGTGAGGGTGGCGTTTTGGGCTGCCAGTATGGCCTCCACCGAAGCCGCTTCTAGCGCCATAGGCGTAGCGTGACCAAGTTCTTTAAGGAAGTAATCGGTTGCCGTCCTCGCGGCGTCTTGGGGCAGCGTGTGATGACAAGCACCGCTTTGAGGAATGGCCTGACGGAATAAACCCGCTGCTTCCGGACAAGCCATTAAGGTTGCCACGCTAAAGCCACCCGCGGACTCGCCAGCGATGGTAATGCGCTCTGGGTCGCCGCCGAAGGCAGAAATGTTTTGTTTTACCCAGGTGAGTGCGGCTATCTGGTCCAAAGTTCCGTTGATGTTGGAGGTCGCAAACTCTTCGCCTAAGTGGGTGAGGTCGGCAAATCCCAGGGCCCCCAAGCGATAGTTGATGGAAACCACCAAGATGTCGTTATTTTTCGCAAAACGGGTGCCGTTGTACCAAGGAATAGCACCTTGACCGCTGGTGTAGCCGCCGCCGTGGATCCAAACCATAACCGGGCGGCCACCAAGATCCTCGGGGTCAGTGACTGCTGTCGGGGCAGAAATGTTCAGATACAGACAGTCTTCACTCCAACGTACCGGGGCGCTGTCGGTCATGCCGCCGCTGGGAATCTGTGGCGCCGCCGGCGAGAACTTTAGGGCTTGGAAGGTTTCCGTGAAGGGGGGCAGCGGTTTAGGGGCTTTGAATCTGAGCCTTTCCAGCGGCGCTTGAGCGTATGGGATGCCTGCAAATAGCAAGGTCTCGTTTTTGACCTTGCCTTCTATGGCTCCGGCAGGCGCGTGAACGATTGTGTTCTGATCTGTCATGGTTGCTCTTCCTACTAAGCGGCGTTGGGTCAAATTATTGCCTAGTTGGCGGCCAGTTGAAATGTCAGGTCAGCATGGTTTTGCGAACATTTAAGGGCTTTCCTTGACCCGCTGTGTGTCACCCCATACATTGCTGTTCGCTTTGAGCCTCTAGAAGTGGCGGAGAGCTTGAAAATTTGTTTTGGGGGATTGATGTATCTACTGAAGTTTATGCGTGGTTTGAGGGTTGGGAAAATTAGCACGAGCTGCTTTTCGGCTCTGGTAAGTTTGTTCATGTTCGGGCTTTCTGCTAGCGGATCCGTAACAGCAGCGGAGGATACATTCGAACCTAAGTTCCCAAAGACGATGTCTTGGAGCGCCTACAACTTAGGCACTACGGGGTACAACCAAGCAGTGGCGATTGGTAAGGCCCTGAAAGATAACTACGGGGTGAACTTACGTATTCTTCCGGGTAAGAACGATGTTTCCAGATTGCTACCCCTACAACGAGGCCGGGTCCAGTTCTCTGCCAACGGGGTCGCCACGTATTTTGGACAAGAAGGCGTGTTCCAATTTGCCGGCAAAACATGGGGGCCTATGCCGTTGCGCATCGTTATGGCCTCCCACGGAGAAAGCAATCAAGCGTTGGCTGTGGCCGATGACTTAGGTATCAAAACCTATGCTGATTTGCGCGGCAAACGGGTGCCCTTTGTGCGCGGTGCGCCGGCGTTGAATGTTACCACCGAGGCATTTTTGGCCTGCGGCGGACTCACATGGGATGACGTGGAGCGAGTGGATTTTCCTGGCTACAGCGCCATGTGGACTGGTGTGGTAAACGGTCAGGCCGATGCCGCCTATGCGACTACCGTGTCAGGCCCAACGCGTAAGCTCGAAGCGTCTCCACGCGGGATATTTTGGCCCCCAGCACCTCACGATGACGAAGGCTGCTGGCAGCGCATGGCTACCGTGGTGCCATTTATGCAAAAGCATATGGCAACTCGCGGGGCGGCTATTTCCGAGGAAAATCCTCACGAGGGCGCAACCTATCCTTATCCGATTCTCATCACCCTAGCCAAGCAGGATGAGCAAATTGTGCATGATCTTGCTAAGGCCGTGCACCTGCACTACGACGAATACAAAAATTCTGATCCCGGCAGCATTGGCTGGGCAATGGATCGTCAAAATTTTATGTGGGTGGTGCCTTTCCACGCGGGGTCGGTTCGATACTTTAAGTCCATTGGCGTGTGGAGCGACGCAGCAGAAAGCCATAACCAACGGCTCATCGAACGACAGGATGTCTTGGCTGCTGCTTGGCAGGCCCAATTGGCCGCGGACCCAGAAGAGTTTACTCAGGCTTGGATGACACGACGCGCTCAAGCACTGGAGGCTGCTGGCTTCGATCCAATCTGGCGCGAGGCAGTCTGAAACTCTACCAACCCATGAACGCCGGCTTGACAGAAACGTGGGATTCTGCGTCCCATTACGGTTGCTCGATCAGTTTTGAGACAAGGTTTATGATACAATCCAGAATTGAGCGAATTTGACGCATGCATGAATTCTCAGGCAACCGTAGCTAGTCAGCCTGCTCCTCATCTCAAAGCCAGTTGATGCCTCTTTGCGGTTGCCTCGGATTCGGCTGCGGCCGTAATCTCTGCCGCTCTTGACCGTGAGCGCGCTTAAGCCGTCCTCAGACGTTCTTCGATTGCGTGCGCCGTGCTCCGCAACCTCTCTAGAAGATAATCTCGCATCCCTGGCTCCTGAATCCGGGCGGGTGCCGCCGAAATATTCGCGGCGGCGATGACGCGTCCGCTGGCCGCATGGATCGGCACTGCTAGACCGGAGATGCCTTCTTCCAGCTCGCGGTAGACCTCCGACCAACCTTGCGCGCGATCCCGGTCGATAGCGACGCGCAGTTCCTCAGGTCCTGTGATCGTCCAGGGGGTAAACGCTTGGAGCCTGGCCGAGGCCAGATAGCTTCTAAGTTCGCGTTCGGGCAGCGCCGCCAATTGCACCCGCCCCATGGAAACCGCGTGGGCGGGAACACGGCTACCCACGTTCAGGGCGCTCTTGAGAATGTGCTTCGTTGGCACGCGCATAACGTAGACGATGTCGTGGCCGTCAAGTGCGGAGATTGAGGTGCTTTCATTCACCTCAGCGGCTAGGGCCTGCAGGTCTTCCTCCGCGAAACGCCAAATTTCAGACGAGGACAGGTAGGCGAAACCCAGGTCGAGGATCTTGGGGGTTAGGGAAAAGTGCTTCCCGTCCGTAGCGGCGTAGCCGAGCGCGACCAGTGTGTGCAGTAGGCGTCGTGCGGTCGCACGCGTCAGGTCAGTCCGCGCCGCAACTTCCGTCAGCGTCAAAGACCGTGCCCCCTCGTCGAAGGTCATGATAACTGCGAGACCCCGCGCAAAACTCTGCGCGTAGGTGTTGGATGGCTCTAAGGCAGGCATACGGTCTCCTGTTTTCATTTCAAACAAATGCACGCGTCCCGACGAACTCGGTCTAATTCGGTTGACGACGGGCTGGCAGGTCGGCACCCTATAGCACGTTGTTTGAATTATCAACGAATGTTTGACTAACAAACTTGTTATAAAAAGGGAGCGACCGATCATGAACGTGATGGGCGAGGAATTCGAAACCGACTTCTGGAAAGAGGTATCCGATCGGGCGACATGGGACATGATCGTGCCGGGCGATCTGCGAGAGACGCGTCCTGTGACGCTGACCAAGCAGATCATTCAAGATTTTGCCCGCAAGGTCGGCGAGGACAATCCGCTCTACTTCGACGAGGCCTACGCCAAGTCCACGGCCTATGGCGGCATTGTCGCGCCGCCATCGATACACCTTCTGCTGATGTTCGCCTGCACGACATCCCGCGACTGGATGCGGTCACCTGGCACAATCAACGCAGGGCAGAACTGGTTCTATAACGTGCCAATCCGGCCCGGTGACACGATTGAGATGCGCGGCACGGCGCTCGACAAGTTCATCAAGAAGGACCGGCTCTTCGCGGTTCACGAAAATCTGTTCACCAACCAGCATGGCCAGGTCGTGTGTACTGGCCGTGGCCAGACCATTCGGCCGGTTTAAGGAGGAGCCTCGACATGTCCGCGCA
>JAQWIX010000057.1 GCA_029248675.1 Pseudomonadales bacterium
AGGGGGCAACAAGGGCTGGGTCTAGGGACTTGGTGGGCGGTTCAATGGGCAGTGGCGGGGGTTGCTGGGCCGCTATTTTTGCTGGGGCCACTTGGCAGTAGGCCTCAAAAACGCGCTGGCCAATGGTGTCCCAATGAAGCCCGGCGTCTAACTGAACCCCCAGCCAACCTGATGGTCCCACATAGGGCGGCACAAAATAACAGGCTGGATTTTCTGCCACGTGGAATGGCTGGCTGCCCGGCGGGCTGCGCAGCCATAGGGCGATGCGGCCATCGCCGTGGTGATTGATTTGATATATGGCGAAGGTTTTGTTGGCCACTCGAAAGTTGGGGTGGCCGCGGCTGATCACTCGAGTGGTGTCCAGTAGGCCAAGGCACAGCTCCTCCACTACTTTGGTAATATTTTTTCCGGTCATCCGCCTGCTCCAACCTACGCCATTCCTTGCCGTGATAGAATAGGGCCTTAAGTACGTCGGCCATACTCTTGCAGCAACCTTTATCCTCAAAAACCAAACCATTTCTCGGTTGGAAAATGGTGCTTGTGGCTTTTTGCATCGATTTCGTGGCGGTTGGCTTTTTCTTCTATTCCTATGGGGTGTTTTTCAAAGCCATCGCCGAAGACTTTGGCGGATCACGCCTAGGCGTGGCTATTGGTCTGACGGTGACCAATGCCGTCGGCGCCATCGCTGCCCCCTATGTTGGGCGGGCACTGGATAAGTATCCGCTGCGCAATGTCATGGGTATTGGTGCGATTTTTATGGCTGTGGGATTTCTGGGCTTGTCCTTTGTGCAGAACGAACTTCAGTTTTACTTGGTTTTGGGTCTGTTTATCGGCTTCGGGGCCAGCAGCATGGGTAACTTGGCTACCAGCAAGCTGGTGACCAATTGGTTCGACCGGCGTCGCGGCATGGCTTTAGGTATTGCCGCCGCGGGTGTATCGCTATCGGGTGTGATCATGCCCTACGTCAGCGCCGAATTAATCGAAAACTTTGGCTGGCGTCAGGGGTTTCTGGCTTTCAGCGGCTTTACCTTCCTGATCGTCGTGCCGCTGATTTTTCGGCTGGTGATCTCGCGGCCAGAGGATGTGGGCCTTCGCCCGGACGGGGCCATGCCTCTTCGTGGGGCCGATGGCGCAATTCAGCCGCTACCTGAGAGGATTCAGGCACCCAAGCTGCGGATGATGGAACTCTTTAAGCAGCACAATTTTCGGGTCATCGTGGTGACATTTTCTGTGCTCTTCTGCTGCATGAATACAACGTTGACTCATATGATCCCGCGGCTAACCGATTACGGATATACGTTGGTGCAGGCGTCCTTGGTGATGTCTGTCTGCGCGGGTCTGGGCGTGGCGGGCAAGCTGAGCTTTGGCTGGTTGAGCGATCGGATGAGCGTACGGCGGGTAATGGCCATCATCATCGTTTCTCAATTTATTGGCCAGTACCTGATTTTTACCTCAGTGGACTATGTGATGATTTGTCTTGGCGCCGCCCTGTTCGGCTATGGTGTTGGCGGCGTGGTGCCCATGCATGGCGCTGTAACGGGTAAGACCTTTGGTCGAGAGCGTTTTGGTGCGGTTCTTGGATTGATGCGACCGGCCATGTTTCCCATACAAATTCTCGGTGTGCCATTTGCTGGCTGGGTCTTCGACGTTACCGGTTCCTACGATCTCGCCTTTCAAGCGATTTTAGTTTTGTACTTCGTTGCAGCTTTATCGCTGTCTTTGTACCGACAACCAGAGAAGACGGTTACCTAGATAAGGTCTTGAGTTTGGTGGTGTTCAGTGATGGTGCGCCGATGTGGAATATCGAGGATAAGGCGGCGTCAGAACCGAGATTTAAGCAGTTGAATCTCTGGGCTTCCCTGACTTTCGCAGCGTAAACGCACCGCATCCCCCAATACATGCTCGGCCACATAGGGTTCAAAGCTCACAGTGGTGAAGGGTTTGATGTCATCGAACTCCAGCTCCACAGAAAAACCTTCAACCACAGGTAGGACGGTAATAGCGCTCGCATGACTGAGCATCTCGCCTAGCTCCGATGTTAAAGCCTGCTGAGAAGGCCGATCGGCGCTGACGCCCCGAACCAGATATTTCAGTAGGCAGGGCTGCAGATGACGTGTTTCTGTGGACATTCGCTTGGTTCGCTGCGGCAATAGTTTAGGCGTTTTTCCATACGGGATCGCGCTTTTCCAAAAACGCGTTCACGCCTTCCCGCTGATCTTCGGTGCTGAACAAATCCACGAACTTCTGGCGCTCGTAAGGCAGTGCTTCCCCTACGGCATTGTCACGGGCCTGATGAATCAGTTCCTTGCAGTAGGTCACTGAAATCGGGCTTTGCTGGGCAACTTGGGCCGCTAGGGCCATAGCGCGGTCCTTGGCGGTGCCAGTGGCAACCACTTCTTCTACCAAGCCGATACGTTCGGCGGTTTCAGCGTTTACCCGCTCGCCGCATAAGATCATCTTTTTAGCCCAGCCTTCGCCCACTAACCAAGAAAGGCGCTGGGTGCCGCCGGCACAGGGCAGCAAACCCACCTTGGGTTCCGGTAGGGCCATCTGTGCCTGTATTTCGGCGATGCGAATATCACAGGCCAAACAGGCTTCTAAACCACCACCCATGGCGAACCCGTTAATGGCGGCAATGGACACGCCACGAAAATCGGCCAAGCACTCAAATCCCTTGCCAAAGAACTCCGCCATTTGGCGGGCGTTATCTGGATCGCCGTCGGCGAATAGGTTTAGGTCTGCCCCGGCCGAAAAGAATTTTTCACCCTGGCCGGTAATGACGAGGGCAAAGATGTTTTTGTCTGCGTTCAGGGCTTCAACAAGTGCTGCCAACGCAGGCAGGCTCTCGGTATCCCAAGTGTTTGCGCCGGGATTGTCGATGGTGATCAAGGCCGTGTGATCAATGATCTCAACCTTGAGTTTGTCTGATGTACTGATGCTCACTGAATAACCTCCAATGCACCTGCCATGAGCATGCGTCGTGAAATAATCACTCGCATGATCTGATTGGTGCCTTCCAAAATTTGATGGACCCGAGTGTCGCGCACGTAACGCTCCATGGGATATTCGCGTAGGTAGCCATAGCCACCAAGCAGTTGCAGGGCGTCGTTACAGACCTTGAAGCCTGCATCGGTGGCAAAGCGTTTGGCCATGGCGCAATAGGTACCTGCTTGGCCGTCGCCGCTGTCTAGTTTGCTGGCTGCCAGCCTTACCATCTGACGTGCCGCCACCAGTTCCGTCAGCATGTCGGACAGGGCGAATTGGGTTGCCTGAAAATCCGCGATGGCTTGGCCAAATTGTTTGCGCTCTTGAACGTAGGCGGTGGCATCTTCCAGTGCTTTCTGGGCGGTGCCTACGCTGCAGGTGGCGATGTTAATGCGACCACCATCCAAACCGTCCATGGCAATGGAGAACCCCTGACCCTCTTCACCTAGGCGGTACTTTTTGGGGATTCGAACATCGTCAAAGGTAATGGCCCGAGTCGGCTGGGCATTCCAGCCCATTTTGTGCTCGTTCTTACCGTAACTAATGCCCTTAGCGTCGGCAGGCACAAGAACCGCTGTTACGCCCTTGGGGCCAGCGTCGCCGGTGCGCAGCATCAGCACTAAAACGTCGGTAGCGCCGGCACCAGAGATAAACGCCTTGCTACCATTGATTACATAGCAGTCGCCGTCGGATACCGCGCTGGTTCGCAGCGCTGCAGCATCGGATCCAGCGCCGGGTTCGGTAAGACAGTATGACGCCAGCTTCGCCCCGGAAACCAAATCAGGGCACCACTCGTCGATGACTTCTTGCTGGCAGTACCGGCCAATCATGTTGGTTGCCATGTTATGAATCGTCAAAAAGGCTGCCGTAGTCGTGCAGCCCTTGGCGAGCTCTTCCACGATGAGGCTGGCGTCCAGACGGGGCATAGCCAGCCCGCCCGCATGCTCCGGGGTGTACATGCCCATAAAGCCCAGTTCCCCGGCTTGGCGCAGCGCGTCCTTGGCGAAATGGCTGTTGGCATCCCATTCTGCGGCGTAGGGCGCTAGTTGATCCTGAGCAAAAGCCTTGGCGGTATCAACGAAACCTTGTTGTTCTTCTGTTAGCGCGAAATCCATGGACTCTCCTTATGCAGTTCGACGCAGGCTCGGCAGTGTATTACAGGTGATGGGCCTCGGCATCTGAATCCTGCAGGCCCTGTTCGGCGATCAGCTTTGGTGGTTTGGCGAACCAAAAGCACAGGCCTCCTGCCAGAGAGCAAAAGGCGATGCTGGTGAAAGCTAAATTGTAATTGCCATAAATGTCGAACATCACACCAGAGAACAGCGGCCCTAGGGTCATACCGATCATGACGATTAAGGACGAAATGCCCATGATGGTGCCGAAGGACTTCGGCCCAAAGTAGTCTGCTCGCAGTGCTACCATCAGTGGTGCGCGAACCCCCCACGCAAGGCCGTGGGCTAGGGCAAACAGCAAAACTAAGCTCGGCTGGGCGCCATAGGTTAAGGCGATCAACCCGACAAAGTGCCCCATCATGCACAGGGTGCATATGATGCGTTTGTCGAACCGGTCACCGATGATGCCACCCAGAAACAGTCCCCCCATCTGTACAGCCGTCATCAACGCGAACACGAATCCTGCGTTCACCGGTTCATAGCCCAGATCAAAGGTTAGGTAGGGAATGAGGTGCGCTAGCATCGAAGATACGGTCAGCAGAGACAGACCATGGCCGGTAGAAATCAGCCAAAAAGACGGCTCCCGAATCGCCTGTTGCCAGGTGAGGCTGACTTGGGATTGGCTGCGCTTTAATTGATCCGATTCGGCCTCTTCGCCATCTGCGCGCACACCGTCAGGTACCTCGCCATAGTCCTCGGGCCGATGCCGGACTAGGCTGACCAGGGGGATGCCCAACACCAAGATCAAGATGCCGGAATACAAAGCCATAGACCGCCAGCCGAAAGCTTCCAAACCCATCATGACGAAGGGTACACACAGGCCCCCGGCAGAAAAGCCGATCTGCGACATGGCGATGGCCTTGGCTCTGTGAGCATCGAACCAGCTGACGATGGACACCATCAGCGTCGCAAAGCCGCCAAGACTAGAGCCAAGGGCAATTAAAATGAAAGCTACGAAGTAGGTGGTAATGGACTCCACCAAGCTGAATACGAAGAAACCGATGCTGAAAATGACGGTACCAATGATCAAGATACGTCGCGGCCCGTAGCGATCCACCAGCCAGCCTTGTAGTGGTCCCAACAGGCCACTCTCCAGTCGCGTCAGCGCAAAGGCTAAAGAGAGCACGGACATGCTCCAGCCAAAGTCAGCCTGGAGTTTTAAGGCGTAGCCACCATAGGAGTGCATCCAGGTTAATGCGGCGAGCCACTGTACGCCGGCACAGGCCAGGACGATCCACCACCCATAGAACACCTTGCCGCTTGGGCGAAAGATATTGTTCAGCTGACGACCAAGACGGGTAACGGATGTGGACATGGGCGCATAATACGCAGCGCCGGCTGGTTCAGACATACTTGACAGGGCATTCTTTTGACACAGATTGAAATTGGCGCGGAGAACCTTGGATGAATCAGCTTGCAGAGGCGAAAAGCTTCAACTCAGGTCAAGCCCTTGTGCTGTCCGGGGGCGGCGCGCGGGCGGCCTATCAGGTGGGATGCCTGCGAGCCATCGCACAAAAAATACCCGAATACCGGCCAGAGATTTTAACCGGCGTCTCGGCGGGTGCTATTAATGCCACCCATCTCGGGGCTTTTCAGGGCTCCTGGCGGGACAGTGTAGAAGCTCTCGTATGCCTTTGGCAGCAGATGCGCACGAACAAAGTGTATCGCACAGGGATGGGACCCATGGCTAGCCGAATGGGGCATTGGGGTTTGCACTTTGTCAGCGGTGGCCGCCTCGGGCGTAAGGACATTCGAGGTATGGTCAATAACGATCCTCTGCGCAGGTATCTGCAAACTCAGTTGGCGGCTCAAGCAAGTACCGGGGAGATTCCCGGGGTGGATAGCAATCTGGCGGACGGTTGGCTCAAAGCGCTGGCCGTGGTCACTACCAACTACGGCAGCGGCCGCTCGGAAGCCTGGGTAGACACCTTGGCGGACAAAATCTGGAGCGGCAGTCAGGTTGTCGGTCAGCGGGCCTCGCTGACCATTGAGCATGTGATGGCGTCGGCGGCCTTACCGTTCTTTTTTCCATCTGTGCGCTTGCAAGACCAATGGCACGGTGACGGAGGCGTGCGTTTAGCGGCGCCGCTTTCACCTGCCATGCGGTTGGGTGCTCGGCGAATTTTGGCGGTGTCGCCAAGGACATTGCCCAAGCAAAAGAAGAGCGATGCGCCAGTAAGCTATCCGTCGCCGGGTCAGATTGCCGGGGTCATGCTGAACGCCGTGTTTTTGGATCTACTGGACTTTGACGCATTGCAGATGCAACGAATTAACGATCTGCTGCGGCGTATACCCAAACAAAACTGGGGCGATCAACGGCAGGTAGATGTCATGGTGCTTCGCCCCCGACAGGATCTTGGTGAAATTGCTCGCCAGTCCCAGCCCCAGATGCCTCGCGCTTTTCGCTTTTTTTCCGGCGGCTTTGGTGGCAAGAACGAACCCACCGCTGATGCGCTGAGCATGGTGAACTTTGAGCCTGACTATCTGGGTCAACTGATCGATTGTGGGGAACAGGATACGCTGGCCCGCATGGACGAGGTTGAAGCGTTCTTGAGTGGCCAGGGGTAATGGGTTCAAGCAGTTTTTCGATGCATCCAGCAAGGAGCCTTCGGCAGTGCGACGTGTCTTAGTGTTACAAAGCGCCTCTCCGGACGTTGCCCGATGGCAACAGCGCTGCATGGCCTCGGTTCGAGATTGGGCTGAGGGCCGGGGTTTCGCCTACCGCTTGTTAGGGGATGAACTGTTTGAGCAGGTGCCCCAGTGGTACATGGCCAAGGTCCGAGGTCGTATGCCAATAGCAGCGGACTTGGGCCGCCTACAGTGGGCAAAGCGCATACTGCATGAGGGCTTTGACTGGGTGCTTTGGCTTGATGCCGATGTGTTGGTTTTTGCCCCGGCGGCGTTTACCCCTAACTTAGGCCAGGACTGTGTCTTTGGTCAGGAACATTGGGTGCAGCCCAAAGCTCCTGGCAGCAAACAGTGGCGAGTGCGGAAGAATATTCACAACGCTTTTGCCGGTTTCCCCGACCATTGCGTGGTGCTGCCGTTTTTGACCGACCTGATTCTGCGCATGATGCGACGAGTTGATCCCGACCACATCGCGCCCCAAATGATGGGGCCCAAGCTCTTGTCGAGCTTACACAGTTTGGCGAGCTTCGAGCATCTCCCAGAAGTTGGTGGGCTATCGCCTGAGGTGCTGACGGATATAGCCGGCGACCAGCCTGCTTCCGGCGCTCTGGACGCCCTATGTTTGCATCAGTCCAGGCCCTTGGTTGCCGCTAACTTATGCGGCAGTTTGTTTGACGCATTGGGGGACGATACCCGGGAGGCGGAGCAACGCATGGAGCGGGTAATGAACCGGTTGCTGGGCTGTTTCGGAGGTTTATCGCATCCGGGGGATCTTGGCCCTTGATCCAAGGCAGCACCTTACTTAGGCTGGCACCCCGATTTATTCAGACGATCTAGGAGAAGCCCATGTCAGGAACACCCATCGCCAATGCCATCGAAACCCTCAATGCCCAAATTGGCAAAGCTTCAGAGCCTACGGATTGGTTCGAAATTACACAGGAGCGCGTCAACACTTTTGCTGATGCAACCTTGGATCAACAGTGGATTCACGTAGACCCAGAGCGAGCGAAAGATGGTCCCTTCGGTGGCCCCATTGCTCACGGTCAGCTCACCCTATCCATCATGAGCTTTTTGCCGGGTGGTGCTGGGGTTGGATTACCCTCTCTAGACGGTATGAAGCTGGGTATTAACTACGGTTGGAACAAGGTGCGATTCATGAACCCTGTTCAAGTGGGCGCGAAGATCCGCACCGTTGGTAAGCTGGTCAGCGTCGAAGAAAAAAGCGGCATGCTGGAAGTAATCAACGAAATGACGGTTGAGATCGAAGGCGCAGACAAGCCAGCGTGTGTTGCTGAAAGCGTGCTACGAATCGTTTTTTAAGTTGATCTTATGCTGATCAGGCCTACGGTTATTTATGCGCCGGAGGTCTGATTCAGGCAGTATTAACACCATGTTTACCTACCTAAATCCTGAAGTTCGCAAGCGCTTGATCGCCGATGGCAAGCTCACCCGAATCGATGCCGATGGTCATACCATCGACGTTGACCAGGCCGAGCCGCCCAATGAACTGGCGATTAATTTAATGGGGCCAATCCCGCTGCCGATCAAGCTGCCCGGCGTGGACACGACGGTGCAGTGGTACGCGGCTGTGCGCAGTACCGAACTGCGCGGCGTCGAGGCGCTGGCCTCGGAGCTAAATGCCCGAGGTGGCCAGCATTTATTTGCACACTTAGTCTCACCCTTGGCGGTGAACAGCGTGTTGGTGGTAGGTGAGCCAGGAGATAATCCCCTGGTGCGCGTACACAGCAATTGTCTTACCGGGGACGTTTTTGGTTCCGAGCGATGTGACTGTGGGCCACAATTGGCTTCGGCGATCAGTCGGATCGGGGAAGAAGCCTCCGGCGGTTATTTGATCTATATGGCCGGCCATGAAGGCCGGGGTATTGGACTATGGGCCAAAGCGGCCACCTATCTGCTGCAGGACGCGGGTGAAAACACCTATCAAGCCAATCAGAGCCTAGGATTGCCGGATGACTGTCGTGATTTCACCGATGCGGCGGTGCTGCTGAAACGCTTTATTGGCGCCAATCCATTCCGCTTACTCACGAACAATCCCAAAAAGCTTGAGGATCTAGCCGCTCATGGCTTAACGCAGGTGACTCGGGAGAAACACGTGACCGGTGTGGGTGAATGGAACAAGCGCTACCTCAACGCTAAGCGCGACTGGGGACATGGCTTGGCGGAAGAAGACTTGCGGTAATGATTCCCCACTGGCTTGGTTTAGCGGTTTGTTTAGTGGCCCTAACAACAGCCCAAGCCGAGCTGCGTATCAACCAAGTTCAATTTGTCGGCAGCCATAACAGCTACAAGCTAGCCATGTCTGAGCCGTATCGAACGCTCTTGTCTTGGTCTGACGAAAACAGCGCCAAAGCCCTTGAGTATTCCCACCTGCCGTTGGCTCAGCAATTAGACCTTGGTCTGCGCAAGCTGGAGCTGGACGTGTTTTATCGGCCGCAGACCGGTGAGTTTACGGTGGGGCATATTCAGCTGATTGACATGAACAGCCACTGCGAGACGTTGCGATTGTGCCTTGACCAACTAGTGCGGTGGTCCCGGTTGCACCCAGATCACGAACCGATTTGGATCAGTTTCAATGCCAAAGATCAGATCATCGATTGGCTACCAAAACCAACACCCTTTGATGCCGCTGCCTTTCATACATTGGACAGGGTGTTAGAAGCTGCCCTAGAGGGCATGCTAATTCGACCCGCAGACGTTAAGGTTGCCGGTCAACGGCAACCAATCTGGCCTTTGTTGGACGACGCTCGAGGAAAATTTTTGCTGGTCTTGGACGAGACCGGCTGGAAACGCGATCTTTATTTAACGGATTGGCGTAAGCGACCCATGTTTGCTGCCGTAGATGCTGATCATCCGGCCGCTGCAGTGCTGATCATCAATGATCCGGTGGCTGAACAGGCGCGTATCCGAGATTTGGTCAGCGTAGGGTTTCTTGTGAGGACTCGCGCTGATGCAAATACCGTGGAGGCCAGAGCAAATGACATCCGACGTCGGGATGCGGCATTTGCCAGTGGCGCTCAGGCCATCAGTACGGATTACTACCTTCCCAGCAACCCCTTTGGGAACGACTACCGAGTTTGGATTGAAGAAGCCGTTCGCTGCAATCCGATTTCGGCTCCGGTTATCTGTGGACCAGCAGCCGCCCAGTAATCGACAGGCATGAAAAACCCGCCAGAAGGCGGGTTTTCCGTGTCGATGTCTCGACCCTTACTTGTTCACCAACTTGTCGTCGATGGCAGTGTAAGGTTGGCCCTCGTACTTACGTACTTCGTTGCGGCCAACAACCATGTGATGCACCTCATCGGGTCCATCGGCCAATCGCAGTGTGCGCTGGCTGGTGTACATACGAGCAAGAGGCGTCCACTGGGATACACCGGTGGCACCATGGATCTGAATCGCTTGGTCGATGATGTTGCACACTTTTTCAGGAACCATTGCTTTAATGGCGCTGACGTATACCCGTGCTTCCTTGTTGCCCAAGGTATCCATGGCTTTCGCAGCCTGAAGAACCATCAAGCGGCATGCGTCGATTTCGATGCGTGCGCGGGAGACCCATTCCAAGTTCTTGCCAAGCTGAATGATCGGCTTGCCAAAGGCATGGCGGGTAGTGGATCGACGAATCATCAGTTCCAAGGCACGTTCGGCCACACCGATGGATCGCATGCAGTGGTGGATTCGACCAGGGCCAAGGCGCAGCTGGGAAATCTCAAAACCGCGGCCTTCGCCTAGCAGCATGTTTTCCTTAGGTACGCGCACGTTGTCGAAGTGAATGTGCATATGACCATGCGGTGCGTCATCGTGACCAAAGACTTCCATGCCGTCGAGGATGTTGACGCCCTTGGCATCGATGGGCACCAGAATTTGAGACTGCTGCTTGTGAGCAGGTGCGTCTGGGCTTGTTTTAACCATGGTGATCATGATTTTGCAGCGTGGGTCACCGGCGCCGGAAATATAGTATTTCTCGCCGTTGATTACCCACTCGTCACCGTCGAGCACTGCTTGAGTAGAGACGTTTTTCGCGTCGGACGATGGAACCGCAGGTTCTGTCATCGCAAAGGCCGATCGAATTTCACCGTTCAGAAGCGGCTTTAACCACTGTTCTTTCTGCTCGGGGGTACCGACTCGCTCCAACACTTCCATGTTGCCGGTGTCTGGTGCGCTACAGTTAAATGTTTCCGAGGCCAATGGGCTTTTGCCCAACTCGTTAGCGATGAAGGCGTAGTCTAAGTTAGACAGACCTTCGCCAGTGTCTGCATCTGGCAAGAAGAAGTTCCAAAGACCAGAGTCCTTGGCTTTCTGCTTGGCGGTTTCCAGCAATTCGAGCTGGCCATCGCCATAACCCCAATGCTCTTTGCGGCCTTCACCAAGACGATGATATTCGTCACTGATCGGATCGACGTTTTCCTTGATGTGCTTCTTAACGGCGTCCAGAAGCGGTTGCGCTTCTTCCGACATGGTTAAGTCGAACAGGTCCGGGTTTTCCAAAACGGCTTCTGTCATGAGCTTTCCCCTCTTTTAGTAATGAATCGGACAGCCCGATGGTACCTCAAGTTGCCCTTAGTTGGCAGGTTGACAGGCGTATTCTTAATGAGAAATTGCTCGGACATCTGCGGTTTTATGTCCTCAGACTCGCAGTGCACGTATAGCGCCGAGCTTATCCAGCTTGGGAACCACCACACCGCCCGGAAAAGTCCGGGCGGTCTGGGTTTGGGTTTAGTTTTAGGCTGGTTCTAGACCCGTGTATAGACCAACGTTGAGAACTAGGCAGACGTTTGGGTTGGCACCGCGCTGGTCTTAGATCCACCCAGCCAATTGCGAACCTTCGGCAGCAGCTGCAGAAAGTCTTCCACCATCAAGTACAGACAGGGCACTAGGAGAAGAGTAATTACGGTGGCAAACAAAACGCCCCAAGCCAAGGAGATGGCCATGGGTAGGAACGGTGCGGTGGCCGGCGTGCTGGTGGACATCAGTGGTATCAGGCCAACAAAGGTGGTGACCGAGGTAAGAATGATCGGGCGGAAACGCACAGACGTCGCCTTCAGAATCGCCTCTACCGTTTCCATACCCTCTCGTCGCTGGCGATTGGCATAATCTACCAGTACCAATGAGGCGTTCACCACCACCCCGGACAAGGCCACGATACCCAAGGCTGAGAAAAACATCAGTTGCTGATCCAGCACGTAGTGCCCGGTAATGGCGCCAACCGCGCCGAAGGGAATGACGCTCATAATGACCAGTGGCTGTAAGTAACTTCGTAGCGGAATGGCCAAAAGACCGTAAATGATGACCAAGGAGAATAAGGAACCGATGGCCAATCCGCCCAACGCTTCTGCTCGCTCTTCCTGCTCGCCCCCGAGTTGAATGTCGATGTCTGGATAACGCTGACGAAATTGTGGCAGCAGCTCGGCTCTAACGGCTGCGCTGATTTCTTCTGGCGTTACCGCTGAACGATCAACATCTGCCCGTACTTCAACCTGGCGCTTCCCGTCTAAGCGGTTGATGCGAGAGTAGCCACGGCCAATATCGAACTGGGCTACCGAGTAGAAGGGCACTTGGGAGCCATTGGGCGTGCGTATGTACATGTCTTCGAGATTGCCAATGGATTTACGCTCGGCCTCGGGAAAACGCACCATGACTCGCACATCGTCTTGTCCACGTTGAATGCGTTGAGCTTCGGCGCCATAAAATGCTCCGCGCACCTGATTGGCCAAGTCACTCAATGTCAGACCTAAATTCCGGGCCTCGGGTAACAGCGCGAGCTGCACTTCCTGTTTGCCCGAGCGGAATGAATCGCTGATATCGAAAACGCCGTTGAAGCGAGACAGTTCAGCCTTGAGTTCTTCCGCAGCTCTGCGCAGTTCGTCGACATCGTCGCCGCGCAGCTGGTAAGCGATGGGGGCTCCGGTACTGTAGGTGTCCGCATCGAAGCGCAAATTTACCGCATCCGGAATGGCACCAACGGCCTCGCGCCAGCGGTTGGCGACGATTTTGGCCGACAGGTTGTTGCGCTCTTCCAAAACCACTAAGTCGATGACCACCTCAGCAATATTGCTTCGTCCCGCGGTCATTGGGCGGCCGGGGCCATTGCGGTCCACTTCTTGACCCACGCTGACCAAGGTGTTTTGCACCAGCGGTTCGCTCAGGCCCAGCTCCAGGGTGAGTTCTTCGTTCAGTCTCTGTGCAGCCAGTTCGATCCGTCTTGCCGCTTCTAGCGTTGTTTCAGCAGATACCCCCTCGGGCATTTCTAGGCCTGCGTACACTCGGTTTCCTTCCACCGCAGGGAAAAAACCAAAGACGATTCGGCCACTGAGAATCATGGCCAAGGCAATGATGAGAAGGCCCAAGCAGACAGCCGCCGCCGCGTAGCGCCATTGAGTGACTAGACGAACGAAGGGCTGGTAGCGATTTCTCGAAAAGGACTCCAGCGCGTCGGCTAGGCCGCCTTGGAAGTCGTTCCATTTTTTGCTCAGCCCCTGGGTAGCAACCTTGGTACTACGATGAGCTAAATGGGACGGCAGGATCAGTTGGGATTCGATGATGCTGCAGACCAGCGCGAAAATAACCACCCAACCAATGGGGGAGAAAAACTCAGCCATACGGCCCTGCACAAGAATAAGCGGCAAGAACGCGGCAATAGTGGTGAGCACGCCGAAAATCACCGGCACGCTGACTTCCCAAGTGCCCTCGATGGCGGCATCTAACCGGGACTTGCCCATTTGTTCGTGACCGTAGACCCGTTCACCGACGACGATGGCATCGTCCACTACGATCCCCAGCACGAGAATGAAGCCCATCACTGTCATTGTAGAAATGGTGATATCCATACCCGGCAAGAACGCCAAGGTGCCCATCAGTGCCACAGGAATACCGATGGCCACCCACATGGCCAGTCGAAACTGCAGAAATAGAGCGAGGATCAGCAGCACCAGAATTAGGCCGCCGCCGGCGTTACGCGTCAGTACGGACATGCGCTCCTGCAGCTCTAAGGATGTATTGATCCAAATATCTGTTGTGACCCCCGGTGGCAGTTGACGCTGATAGTCGGCCACCACTTGCTGGGCGTCCTTGGCGATTTTGATCAGGTCCTCGGAACCGACCTGGGAGACGTTCACCATGGCCGCTCGGGAGCCGTTAAATTCCGCCATCAAATCACCTTCTTGGAAGGTGTCGCGAATCTCCGCAATGTCGCTAAGCATTACCCGGGTTCCGTCGTTGCGCGTCAGCACGACCACGTCGGCAAACTCTTCCCCGTAGTAGGCCTGTCCCGTTGTTCGGATCAAAATCTCCCCGCTGCGGGAGCGAATGCTGCCCCCGGGCATGTCAAAAGACGATTGACGTATGGCACGAGACACCTGTTCCAATGTGATGCCATAAGCGCGGAGTGTCTGTTCGGATACCTCGATGGAAATCTCGTAAGGGCGAATGTAGTCCACGCTGACCTGAGAAATGCCCTCCACGGCAGCCAACTCGTCGCGCAGATCTCGAGCGATTTCTTTCAGCAATCGTTCGGTGGCATCACCGCTGACGGCGACCTGCACAACCCGCCTTGCAATGGTGAGTTTGGAGACGATGGGTTTCTCGGTTTCTTGGGGGAAACTATTGATGCCGTCGACCCGGCTTTTAATCTCATTGAGGACGAGAATTTCGTCCGCATCGATTTCCATTTCCGCGAAGACCGAGCACATGCCTTCTGTGGCGTCGCCCATGATCTTCTTTACGCCTTCCACGCCCTCGATGGCTTCTTCGATACGCACGCAAACGCCTTTTTCCACCTCAACCGGTGCTGCCCCCAAGTATGGGACGTTGACGGTAACGGCCGGTATGTCGAAGGAGGGGAATTCCTCTTGGTTGGTGAGGTAGGCGCCTGCGGCACCACCGAGGAGCAGCAGGGTCATCAAGAGGTTTGCGGCTACGGGGTTATGAGCGAACCAGCGTATGGCAGTGTGCATAAGCCCTAGACTCCTCGGGCGTCAGCGTTCTCGCTGATCGGGTTCACGTTCATTCCCTCAATGGCGGTTTGCAGGGTTGATACACAGACTCGGTCACCTTCCACCAATCCATCGGCTATCAGCACACTGTCCTGATAAAGGCGTAAGGGAGTTACTGTCCGAAATCGAATCTTGTTCTCGCCATCAACGATTAGGACTTGGTTTTCGTTGCGCAGAGAGGATCGGGGCAAAACCACAACATCTTCCACGGCGATGCCCGAAATCTCGGCATTGACAAACAAGCCCACGGATAAGCCAGGTTGGTCGGCCTGAGTTTCCACTCGTGCCACAAGCTGTACCATGCGGCTGGCTGTGTCGATCTCTGCCTCAGTTCGGACGATTTTGCCCTCCCAGTTCAGCGTCCGCCCACCGTATTCGGCGGTAAGCGTTACGCTGGGTTGTTGGGTTTCTGGCAGGTTGCCCGTGCGCAAGCTGGGAAGATTCAAAAATGCCAGTTGGCGGTCAGCGATGGGCAGACGCACTTCCACAATGTCGCTGGCATAGAGCGTTGCAATGGCTTGGCCTCGGGCGGCGAACTGCCCAATGTCCACGTTTTCTGATTTTACCAGTCCGTCGAAGGGTGCTCGTAGCACCGTACGATTTAAGTTTTCCTCGGCTTGTTCAAAGCTCACCGTTGCGTCTTCGAAGGCGGCTTGGGAAACCCGATATGCGCGCAGTCCGTTCTCTAACGCAGAGCGGGACGTCAGCTTGCGCTCAGCCAAGCTTTTAAGACGACCGTATTCAAATCTGGCGTGTTCAACTTCCGCCTTGGCCCGGTTCAGCGCAGCCTTGGCTCGATCTCTGGCGTTTTTGTAATCCAGTTCGTCAATGCGAGCCAGTTCCTGTCCAGCGGCGAAGTAGCCGCCGGCAACCAGATTCGGTGATGTCCAAGTCACCCGGCCAGATACCTCGGGAATTAGTTGGCTAACGGTGGAGGGAACGACGGAACCCTGAGAATGCACCTTGAGTTGTATTGCTTCCATGTCGACGTTCTGCACGCGGACAGTCACCGGCACGGGCTTGATGCTCGAGGGTTCCAGTTCTGGAGCCGTGGCCATTAGCGTAGCGGCACCAAACAGAAAAGCGATCACGATGGCGCTGGGAATCACGATAGTTCTGATCATTGTGCGATGGCCTCCCGGCTCGATTCTTGCGCGATGACAAAGGCTCGCGTCATGGTTTCTCGGTTGAGTTCTGCAAATGCGTCAAAGGTGCCGCGAACAGAAGGAATGTCGCGTTGAGTGAGCGCGATGTCTAATTGTCTGGCGTAAATCGCATAGCGTTCGCGGTCAGGTACTGCAAATTCCGCAACGGCGCTGATGTTGGGCGCGAATTGCTCGAAGAGGGTCCGGGCAATTAGCTGCAGGGGCAAGTTTTCGCTGGTGTGCATGATGTGCCGCATCAGCGCAAATCGGGCCTCGCTGTGTTCGGTGTCGGACGAGTCCAGACGCAGCAGTGGCTGAAGCAAGGCTCGCACTTCCGTGAGTGCCTCGTCTGAAGCGCTTTCCACGACTTGGGTGGCAGCAACGGAAACTAGGTTGTTGATGACGACAAGAATCTGATCCACTAGAGCAGGATCGGGTAGTGCATTCTGGGCCAGCAGGTAGCCAATGGTGTCTAAGCTAGCTAACTCGCGTTCTCGCACTCGGGCGCCACCGGGTTGCACTTCGGCCAATCCAAGCTGGACGACTTTCGCCATGGCCTCGCGCACAGCCCCCCGATTAGCTTCGAAGCGTGCTACTAGGTCTCGTTCTGATGGCAGGCGCTCTCCCGGGCGATAGTGCCCGCTCAAAACATCGCGAATCAGTGCGTCCGCTACCTGGTTACTTTTTATACTCACAATAGGCTGGCTCGAGCTGGATTTTAAAAGACCCATGTTAGGTCAGACCAAATTGGTCAGACCGATTCGAGATTTTAGGCTCGAGTGAGCCCTGTACGCAACCATTTGTTACGCCAAGTAACGCCGGGCATTGGGCTTTAGGTGAATTAAGGTGGCGTGCAGGCTAGGGAGCGCGAAAAGCTAATCCGCACGATGTTTGAAGGTGCTGGTTAAAACACGCAGATCAAGTCGGTGAGGAAGAAACAGAGCACAGGCTGGGTCCAGAAAGAGGTAACCGTAGCGGCGGGGGGGGAGAGGCTTTGGCCTCTCGGAGAGCTCAGAAATGCTGGGATGGCCTTGCCAATTATTGCTCGACGAACGCTCGCTCTAGCACGTAATCGCCGGGCTGGCCCTGACCGGGTGAGGCTACAAAGCCTCGTGTATCTAACGCGGCGCTGACGTCTCGCAGCATGTCTTGGCTGCCACACAGCATGACCCGATCGATTGATGGATCGAGATTCAATGTGCCGTTGTCCATCAGGTGGGTAATACGGCCCTCTGTTTCAAAGGCCTCCCGGGTAACGGTAGGTAAGTAGGTCAGTTTCGGAGCGATCATCTCGCCTAGGACTTCGTCGTTGGGCAAGGTTTCTTTGAAATAATCGTAGTAAGCCAGCTCGCTTTTTTCGCGCACGCAGTGCACCAGCAAAATCTCCTCGAAGCGCTCGTAGACTTCTGGATCCTTGGTAATGCTCAAAAATGGGGCGAGACCGGTTCCCGTCGACAGCAGTACGAGGCGTTTACCTGGCTTCAGGTCGTCAATCACTAAGGTGCCAACGGGCTTTTTGCTCACCAAAACCGTGTCGCCCACTTCAAGGTGCTGGAGCCGGGAGGTCAGCGGGCCGTCTTGAACCTTGATGGAAAAAAACTCTAAAAACTCGTCGTAGTTGGCACTGGCAATCGAGTAGGCGCGCATCAGGGGTTTACCCTCCACTCGCAACCCGAGCATGACAAAGTGGCCGTTGGCAAAGCGAAAGCTGTCAGAGCGGGTTGTTTTGAACGAAAACAGAGTTTCGTTCCAGTGGGTGATGTCTGTGACTTGCTCTTCGACCAATGCCGCCATGTGTGTTCCTGACCTTGGATGGGTGCCGGCGATTATAGGGATCTGCTGACCTAAAGCGATAGCCCGAACCTTCCAAATGGTTATAAGGCTATATCAATGCACGGCTACAGCGTTCGGCCAATACTTGAGTCAACAACGGGGTAAGCAATTTCCGGCTTTGTTCGCTTTCACCCAGTGCTGGTACAAGGTAGCCTGCGCTTCGCCGAAGGGTAGAAGTCTCGGCGAGAATCCAAAATCCAAAACATTCGGAGAAGTCGATGAAAGTCGTTTTAAGAAATGATGAGTACACCATCTACCAGCGTCGAGATGGACGTTATGCAGTTGAAGGTGCGGACAAAAAAGCGATCAATGGTGATGAGAAAGTTGCCATCTTGGTCGCCAATGATCTGATCAAGGCAGCCCTGCCAGCGGCGCCTGAGCCAGAGCCCGTAGAAGAAGTAGCGGAAGAGGCGGCGGCAGAAGCTCCAGCAGAAGAGTCGGCGGCAGAAGCTCCAGCAGAAGAGGCGGCGGCAGAAGCTGCAGTGGAAGAGACTCCCGCAGAAGAGGCGCCAGCAGAAGAAGCGCCAGCAGAAGAAGCTCCGGCAGAAGAAGCAGAAGCCCCAGCGGAAGATGCCGGCGACGCGAAAGACTAGAGAGGCCCCGTGTCTGAGTCGTCCCCCAAAATAGAGGTAGTAAGTGCCTTTGAACCTGCGGGCGATCAACCTCGTGCCATCGACGCCTTGGTCGATGGTCTCGAGGCAGGATTGGCGCACCAAACACTGCTGGGAGTGACCGGCTCCGGCAAAACGTTTTCCATTGCGAACGTCATATCTCGGCTGCAAAGGCCGGCGTTAATTATGGCGCCGAATAAAACGCTGGCAGCTCAGCTGTATGGCGAATTTAAAGAGTTTTTTCCAAACAATTCCGTCGAGTATTTCGTTTCTTATTACGACTACTATCAGCCCGAAGCCTATGTTCCGGCCTCAGATACCTATATTGAGAAAGATTCCTCGGTAAATGCACACATCGAGCAAATGCGGCTGTCTGCAACCAAGGCGCTATTACAACGGCGGGATGCCATCATCATAGCGTCGGTGTCGGCTATTTACGGTTTGGGTGATCCCCAGTCTTACCTGCAGATGGTGCTGCATCTGGATCGGGGAGACCGGATGGCTCAGCGGGACGTGCTGCATCGGCTGACGGAATTGCAGTACGAGCGCAATGACGTGGCCTTTGCTCGAGGCACTTACCGAGTGCGCGGGGATGTCATTGACGTGTTCCCGGCGGAATCGGAAAAAGAGGCTGTTCGCATCAGCTTATTCGATGACGAGATAGAAGAAATCTCCGTATTTGATCCGCTTACCGGGGAAGTGCTGAACAAGCTACCGAGGTACACTATCTTTCCCAAAAGCCATTATGTGACGCCCAGAGAGCGAGTCGTCCGAGTACTGGACGATATTAAGGAAGAAATGGTTGAGCGGGTAAGGGACCTTGCCGAGGCCAACAAACTGGTTGAGGCTCAAAGGCTAGAGCAGCGCACCCGCTTCGATTTAGAAATGATCCAAGAGCTGGGCTACTGCTCAGGAATTGAGAATTACTCGCGCTATTTGTCTGGCCGTGGCCCCGGGGAACCGCCGCCTACCTTGTTCGACTATTTGCCGGATGACGCGCTGCTGATTCTGGATGAGTCTCACGTTACCGTGCCGCAGATAGGCGCGATGTTTAAAGGTGACCGCTCGCGCAAAGAAACCTTGGTGGGTTATGGGTTCCGACTTCCTTCTGCATTGGACCATCGGCCATTTAGATTTGAGGAGTGGGAGCGCCTGGCTCCACAGATGATTTTTGTTAGCGCGACCCCTGGCAAGTACGAAAACCAGCAAAATGCGCCCGTGGTGGAACAGGTCGTGCGACCCACGGGCTTGGTCGATCCACCGGTGGAAGTGAAGCCGGCAACCAGTCAAGTAGACGATTTACTAGGCGAAATACAAAAGGTTATCGCTGGCAGTGAGCGGGTCTTGGTGACGACGCTGACCAAGCGCATGGCCGAAGATTTGACCGATTACCTCGGTGAGCACGACATACGAGTTCGTTACCTGCACTCAGACATCGATACCGTGGAGCGTATGGAGATCATTCGCGATCTGCGCTTGGGCGAATTCGACGTCTTGGTAGGCATCAACCTGCTGCGAGAAGGTCTGGATATGCCAGAAGTTAGCTTGGTTGCAGTGCTGGATGCGGATAAGGAAGGCTTTTTGCGGTCGGAAGGATCGCTGATTCAAACCATGGGGCGTGCAGCCCGTAACGCCAACGGGCGCGTGATTCTTTACGCAGATAAAGTCACTCGATCCATGCAAGCAGCCATGGACGAAACCGAGCGCCGACGCGCTAAGCAGATTGCCCATAACGAAGAACATGGAATCGTACCTAAGACCATCACCAAGCGTATTGCCGATGTGATGGAAGGCGCTCGATCTATGTCGCCCAAACGCGGCAAAGGTGCTGGGAAGAAAGGAGCCACGGCTAACCCCGTGGTGGTGCCGGATAACCCCAAGGCCCTTGGCAAGCTGCTGGCGCAAATGGAGAAACAGATGCTTGACCATGCCCAAAATCTAGAATTCGAGGAAGCCGCAGCCATGCGGGACCAGTTGGCCCAAATTAAACGAGAAAATCTGATCGGCTAAACCCGCAAGGGCAGATACCAGCAGGAAGAACTGGTGTCTTAACCGCCGACAGCGATATACTGTTCCCGCAAGCAAGATATAGGACCATAGCTCAGTTGGTTAGAGCGCTACCTTGACATGGTAGAGGTCCCCGGTTCGAATCCGGGTGGTCCTACCAATACAATGCCCCGCCGCTGGTGGGGTTTTTTATTGGAGGACTGTGGCTGCACCAATGCGACCTTGTAAGCATTCCACACCCAAGCCCGAAGGGTCCAAACAGCCAAGGCTGATTTGAGTATTCCGCTTGGAGCAACCAAATCAAAGATTTAGTGGGGTCGACCCCACCGAGTTCAGAACTGCCGAATTCAACCCCTCCTTATCTAGGATAGGGTGCCCGCTGCTTTCTCGGCGTCTGGTGTGGTGTTGCGCGAGCAACTTTTCATCGATTTAGCGCTTTTCCAGCTCCCAAATGCCTGCTCAATCCATCGTTCGTGTCTGGGCGTGCATGCAAGGTATCAAACCAGTGTCGGCAGTCGGCCTTGCGCTGGCTTTGGCAATCACAACGACAAACAAGCGAGTGGTTTAGATCTACGGGATGCTAGGCAAGGCTGTCTTCGGCAACGAAGTATTTCGGATCTTCAATCACATTCACTTCAACCAAGCTGCCAGCGCGCTTCAACAAGCGTCGACACTCATCGCTTAGGTGCACCAGATGCAGGGTTTTGCCGGCGGCAAAGTAACGATCCGCCAGCGTATCAATGGCCTCAAGTCCAGAATGATCGGCCACGCGTGAGCGCGCGAAATCGATGATCACATCATCGTTATCACTCTGTGGATCAAAGCGCGCTAGGAACGAAGTTACCGAGCCAAAAAACAACGGTCCGGTAACCGCGTACACCGTCGAGCCGTTGTGGTCTTCACGGGCTTCGATGCGAATATGCTTGGCGTGTTCCCATGCGAACACTAAGGCCGAAATGATCACGCCGACGACTACGGCAACCGCCAAATCCGTGGCTACCGTCACCGCGGACACCACCACGAGGGTCAGCGCATCGGTACCAGGTACCTTGCGAATGATGCGGAAGCTACTCCATTCGAAGGTGCCCACCACCACGATGAACATGACGCCAATTAACGCCGCTAGCGGAATCTGCTCGATAAACTGTGAGCCGACCAAGATAAACAGCAGCAAGAAGCCCGCGGCGCTGATGGACGACAGTCGACCACGCCCTCCCGAGTTTACGTTGATCATGCTCTGACCGATCATTGCGCAACCGCCCATGCCGCCAAAAAATCCGGTGACGGTATTGGCAAGGCCTTGGCCGATACACTCTTTATTGCCTCGACCTCGTGAGTCCGTTAGTTCGTCGATTAGTCGCATGGTCAGTAGCGATTCAATCAGACCGATGGCGGCGAGAATGATCGCGTAAGGAAAAATAATGAGCAGCGTTTCAACAGTGAACGGCACCGCTGGAATATGAAAGCTCGGCAAGCCACCTTCGATAGAGGCGACATCGCCGACAATCTTGGTTTCAATATCTAGTCCAAACACCATTCCAGACACAACGACAATGGCCACTAGGGAAGACGGCACCGCCTTGGTGAATCGAGGCAATAGGTGGATGATCAACATGGTCAGAAATACCAGCCCCAACAGGCTGTAGAGCTCTTTACCCTGCAACCATGCAACGTCAAGAATAGAGCCCTGCATATACGTACCATGTAGCCAGCCCGGCTCTCCGGGAACTCCGAATTGACTGAGTTGAGCGAGAAAGATCACGATTGCCAGGCCGTTTACAAATCCCAACATTACGGGATACGGCACCATGCGAATGAACTTACCCATGCGCAGTACTCCGGCAAGAATCTGCAGCAGGCCCATCAACACGACGGTGATAAATAAGTATTCAACGCCATGCAGCGCGACCAGTGACACCATTACCACCGCAAGCGCGCCGGTCGCACCGCTGATCATGCCCGGGCGTCCGCCCAGAACGCCGGTGATAAAACCCACCAAAAACGCCGCGTACAATCCCACCAAGGGCTCGACGCCGGCAACAAATGCGAAGGCGACCGCCTCTGGTACCAAGGCGAGGGCAACCGTTAAACCCGACAATAGATCAGTTCTCAGCGAAGCACCTTCACCGAGGAGGAAATCAGACATAGAGCGTCTCAAAAACGTAGTTGTGAATCTGACTGCAGAAATTGCACAACGCCTGGCGCCGTCGCCGACAGCGATCAGGTCATACAAGTTTGTGCGATTCGGAAGCTGCAAAGCGATGGCGTGAAGCCACCCCTGCAATAGAGGGGCGACTTTACGGACATTTACTGACGCAGGAAAGCCCGGATCATCAAAAACTCAAAAAAGCCCAAAACAGCGCTATGAAAGATTTTTATCTGGGACCTTCATTGCTGGTGTTACCAACCAATGCCGCAGCAGCTGTTCCCAACACGTAGAACAAGCTAAACCGTAAGTGTCAGTATGCCCTTCGAGCCGGCCGCCCCAGGTATGCTCGTGCGTCAGATCAACTCGGTGATTAATAAGGTCAACGCGATGGAGTCTGGTGTGCGGCGAACAATGGGGCTGATCTAAGACCTCTGTGGGTAGCATGTTGGGGCTGAGCAAAAGGATCGGTGCGGTTCGCTTTAGCGCGAGCTTAAAGGGTTGTATCGAAGCCCCGAGAATCGATTTAATGGCAGCACTTTGAGCGATCATCTGAGCACCAGTTAAGCCTATTTACGGGCCATGCTTACCCATATTTTTGATTCGCGATTTCAAGTCATTGCGTGGGATCCCTCGCTATGGTATCTGTTGGCGAGATTCAAGGCCCTGTCTGGAGTTCAACCGTGGTGGTCGGCAGAAAAACAACAAAATACTGGCTCGCATTGAACTTGGTTTTTCAGGGAAACGTCGCCCGACCAGCTAAAATGAAACAACTTAAGCCAATCAGTCCCTGTCTTGTGAGGATGCATCCGTGAGCATCATGAGGCGGCTATTTGGTGGCGGCACTGCGAAAGTTCACCCAATGGCTGGGGAGCCTCAGTCGAGTAATCAGGGCCGACTTGCCCAAGGAGTTGCGGGCCCGCTGGCTGTGACGCCTAGCAGTCTGACTCGTCGTCAGCACAGCGCCGTGGCCAACGAAGCCGCAGCGCTGGGCGCAGATCGCACGGCAAGACGAAGCGCGCACCGAGCTCTGGCCAACGACGCAGCAGCGGCAGGGACAGATCGCTTAGCGCGGCGCGGGGCGCATCAAGCTGTCGCAGCAGAAGCGGCTAAGGTGGGGTTGGCTAAGCGGCAACAAAACGCGGCAACGCAAATTCAGGCCCTCGCGCGGGGTAAAGGCGCGAGACAAACAGCCCCTGGCCAGCACATGCAGGAGTACAAAGATCTCCGCAGCGATGACTCAGCCGTCCGGAACAAAGCTGAATCTGCTGTTGAGCAGAGAGAAATAGCGGCCATGGCCGACAGGATGAACACGGGTTCGGGAACGTCCTATAAACATAGCGCCGCCGGTCTTGGGATATCCCTGAAGCAGAGCATGCGTTATGTCGGCAAGTCATTTTATGGACCCGATCTTGGCATTGAGAAGGCGTACCAGAGGACGGAAAAAGCCAGGACCCTCGCGCGTCAACAAAGAACAGCGCCTCAAGACGTCCCGGACAATGCCATCTCAGCCGCCAACGATCTGTCAGAATGTTGTTGAGCCTGTGACTCCTCCGCTGTTTGAGGCGCTGTTCTT
>JAQWIX010000060.1 GCA_029248675.1 Pseudomonadales bacterium
TATAGGGACTGTTCAACGAAGGATAGAAATGCAGCTCCAAGCCACTGGCATCAACCCCCGTAACATCAGCATCCGGCCTCGGCACAAGGTAGTCCTGATCGCTTGTTTTGCAGGCGCCCAAATCACGCAAGCGCTGCTCAAGATGAAACAGCCGATCAACACCCCAATACCACTCACCGCCATAAAAAAGCATGGCGCCTGAATAATGATTCAATTGAGCCAGTCGCGCCGACCCAGAATCCAGCGCCGCTTTTGCCTCTGCCGACGTAACCGACGACAGCCCAACATCCACAGACTCACCAGACCACACGCTGGTGCTAATACCCTCTATTTGCTCGAGAAATTCATCCGCGGAAAGTGACGCCAGAACACGATTCGCCGCCCTCTGTCGCTCTAGCTCCGGCGCCACACCTGCATGGCTGGGAAAGCTTAGGCCATAGTGCGGTGCAATCAGCCCGCAGTCCCTACGCGCCCAAACCGCTAGCTTTTCAAGCTCCGGCTGATTTCGACCGCCGGTGGCACGAATCAGATGGGGGACAATCTCGACGTCATACCGCTTGGCAAATTGCCCAATGACTTGGGCCATCAGGTGGGAATAGGGATCGTCTACCTGATGAAAGTACTCCACCACATGGGCACGTCCCTGAGCCCGGCGTTTTGTTTCAGCAGCGGCTCGTTTTTTTGCAATCTGTTCCGAATTGGCCACACGCCCCAGCCGTCTCGCCATCAAAAAACGCAGCAAGCGTGGCGGGTCCACCATGAGTGAAGGGTTGGGATTATTCTTTGGCTCAGGCATGAATCAGTCCTCTCATTGGGCTCAGCAGAAAATCAACGCACAAAAATGAAATTGAGCAAGGGTCATCCTAGTAGGTTCCTTGTTTGAGACGCATTGGGGGGCACGGGCCTACATAATGCGAGACGCCACCGAACCAATATAATGCAGATCATTACTTTGAAACAACCGGAGCGAAATACCGATAACCAGCTAGACAAAATACCGGCTAGGCTTGGACTTAAACCCAAGTGCCCAGCACTATGCATGAGTGCAGGCATCCAGAGCATCGAAGAAGATGCCTCTTGGGCCTGCCCGGACAACTGAAGGAGCATTAGATGTTATGGCCGCCGCATCGCTGCGATGCAAATTCTTTTGCCGGCATCAACACGCGGCCATACCAACAACAATCAGATGAAAGGAAATCGGATGGAGGCGAAACGTGCCTGAAACCAAGGCCATAGACCAACTGCGGCGCCACCACCCCTTAATTGTTGAGGGCATGGGAGGGTATGACTCCAGAGAACCTGCGGCCGTTGCCTCGGCGATCACGGCCCATCTAAAGCGACGGTGGTCTGTTGAGCCACCGACCAAGCCCCTGTTGCTGGTGACCCAAGGGGATCCGTACGAAGAAAAAGGCATTGCAGCGATTACCCGCTTAATCGCCGATGAACTGAGTATTGCTCGTGGCCTAATCTTCCTAGATCCGGCCATCGCGGATTACCACCTACCAAACGCGGATCGCTATAAAGTCACCTTGGAGCTCCCCTACTCCGCCATGGTGAACACCCTGCAAAGGGCTATTCCAGACGCCGTCAACACCATCGAACGCCTCGTAGATAAGGAACTTGCAGAAAAACAACTCAAACGCAGGACTCTGGGAAGGCCACCATTGCAGGACTACTACCGCGACTTTGCGCTGTTGCAAGAAGTGACCAAGATTGCTTGCAAACAAATTTGTGGCGGCGTCACTGTCGCTCACACCAGCGCAGAGATCAGCGATTTTTCGGTGTCGAGTTTTTATCGCGTCGGGCTGGAATCAGGGCTGATCGATGCCAGCGAGATGGTGTTATTTGGCTCTGCACACCCAGAGTCTGAACCGGGCACATCAAGCTCCATCCCCTGATTCTACTTTTCGACAATGCCCTTGCTCATGGGCAAGTTGACCGAGGCCAACATTGTGAAGTGGCTATCATCGTCTCGCTTTTACTCGCCCCTCATTTCGGCGCGCTGCTCTTCTTGGATTTTTTTTGGAATTACCCAGCTATTTTTGTGCCTTTAGCCGCAAACCTATTCCACTGTTGAGATGGGGATTTCGGTGCGCTGTGCTTGCCGCCCGCTCTGCGCAAGCGAGTTGGTAGCTACGGGTGGACTTGAACCACCGACCCCAGCATTATGAATGCTGTGCTCTAACCAGCTGAGCTACGTAGCCACGGATTCGATGAATCTCGAAGGACGAGAATTGTCCTTATCGACCCCAGACTTGTCAATCCATCCACAGCGCTAATTGCTTAGACCGACGCCGAACAAGCCGCATACGGATGAAACCCTCGGGGAGAATTAAGGACCTAGGGTCCTAGAGACCAATTCCGTCCGGCGCCAACCCCGCAAATCGTTAATCAGATAAAGCGCATCCACTTGTCCCAGATCGCCAACAGATAGCACCCTTTCTTCTAGCACCCCGGTATCGATCAGCATTCCCCGCATCACGCCGGGGAGCAATCCGCAATGAACGGGTGGGGTATATTTCTTCCCTTGTACCTCAAACACAACATTGGCGATGTCCGATTCGGTAATCTCGTTTCGCTCATTCACCAGCAGAGGTTCAACATGGTCCCCGTAGTCTGCGGCAACTTGAGCTCTGGCACGTTGGTACATATGCCGCAAGGTGGTTTTATGCCCCAGCGCGGGGTCTGCGGAATCAACCAACTGATTACTCAGGGCTACTGACTGAGCCGCGCTAGTCGTTGCCGGCGCTGGCATCAGCTCGGCGCGAACCCTAAGCGCGGAACCGAGAGTTAGCCGCAAACGGTATCGGTCTGTGCGTTGTCCTTGCGGGCGGTCGCCTCTACTTCGCGCATCTATCGCCAGTTGAATCGCCTCGTCGGCAGCCTTTGCGAATTGCTGGGCCGAACCAACAGCAAAGCCAAAGAGCCTTGCGCTATTCAACATACGGGCAAGATGGCGCTCTAGGTGCATGGCCCCATCCTGCTCGGACCAACCCAGTGTCTCGAACAGTTCAAAATCCTCTGCTGGAATCACCTGATGCAAAATCTGGGTTTTGCTCAACAGCTCTTGATACTCCTCGTTGGGATTTGAGTCCCAGACCACACCACCCCCAGCACCATA
The DNA here is from genome assembly GCA_029248675.1 of Pseudomonadales bacterium. Lineage (GTDB taxonomy): Bacteria > Pseudomonadota > Gammaproteobacteria > Pseudomonadales > Azotimanducaceae > UBA4421. The sequence goes on from JAQWIX010000060.1 coordinate 3,122, forward strand.
CCGAGCAACACCGGTTTGATGGTTAATCCAAGCCGTGCGAATGGCGATATTGAAGTGGGCTTGGCGATTGGGGGCGATGGTGCCAATGGCACCGGTATAAATCTCTCTCGGCGCATTCTCCAGTTGCCGGATGTGCTCCATGGCCGCTTTCTTTGGCGAACCAGTAATCGATGCGGCTGGAAAAAGCTGCTGAAAAAGCTGCGTCACGCTGGCACTTGTCCGAGCTTGCACCCTCGATGTCATTTGCCAAACCGTTGGGTACTGCTCTAACGCAAATAAATCACTGACCTCTACCGAGCCGGGTTCTGCAACGCGACCCAAGTCATTTCGCACCATGTCGGTAATCATTAGATTCTCGGCCCGATTCTTGGTGGAGTGCTTCAACCAGGCGCCACGAGCCCTGTCCTGCTCGGGATCGCCTTCTCTGGCTGCGGTGCCCTTCATGGGCTGGGAGTAAACCCTGTCGCCGTCCAAGGAAAAAAAACACTCCGGCGAGGCGGAGACTATGGAGTGGGTATCACCTTCCAAATACGCACCATGAGGGGCGCCACCTGCCACCGCAGCGAAGAGTTTTGCCCCGTCACTCACGGTGCCCTGCAGCCGGGTGGTGTGATTAATTTGATAGACGCTGCCTGCACCGATCAGTTCACGAATATGGGCTATGGCCTGACGGTAGTTTTCAGCGCTCTCGCTGCAACGCCAAAGCTGGCCGCTCACTGCCGAGCCAACACTTGGCGCAGCGACCACGTCAAAGGATCGAAACAAAGCAAAACAGACTAGGGGCAGTTCCGCAGCACCGTGAGTGGTCAGAGCAGAGTCAAAACCAGCCGCAGCCTCATAGGTGACAAACCCCACAGCAATAAGCCCTTGGGCTTCAACCCGACGCTCTATCTGGGACATAACCTCCAGCACCTTGGCTGGATCTGTTGTCATCAGGACATCAACGGGATCCTCGTAGGCCAACCAGCGCTCTTGGGCGTTGTCGTATAGCAATGCGCGATAAATGTTCAAGATCGGTTTCCGCCAGCTGCGATGTCAAAACCCACAGTCAGCAGGATTGGCCCTTATCGTCGGTTCTTGTTGATGCTTTGAGCGCGAGCAGTCAGTGTAACGCCGACGTCGACAAAAAGATTCATGACCACCTTGAGCGGAAAGATTAGACCTTGGACGGATCTTCTCCGACTATGTGCGCCCCTCAAAACAAGAAAAAACCATGAATTACCCGTCACGTTGCGCCTTTTTACTACGTCTGAGTTTCTGCGCCGCTTTAATGCCTGCCTTTGTTGTTGCCCAAACCAGCGACAAGGTATTTGCCGACGACTCCGCTTCTGACGGCGCCTTTGACGAGATCATCGTGGTCGCCAACTATCTGCCAACACCGCAGCAGTTGGTTGGCAGCAGTATTTCCGTTATCGATACCGACACGTTTTCCGCGCGCACCTTATTCGACCCTGCGGCCTTATTCCGCACGCTGCCAAGTTTAAACGTTTCGCAGACAGGTCCTTTTGGCGGCTTAACCGAAATCCGTTTGCGCGGATCTGAAAGCAATCACACCTTAGTGCTGATTGACGGCGTTGAGGCCAATGACATCGCCAACGGCTCAACCTTCAACCTATCTCAGCTGGCCGCCACGGACATCAAGCGTATTGAGGTATTGCGGGGGCCCCAAAGCGCTCGCTACGGATCTGAAACCATTGGCGGCGTAATCGCCATCTACACTCAAGATGAAGACCTAGGCGAGCAACAAAGCAACATTACCCTCGGCGTGGAATCCGGTAACCGAGACTTTTATCAGGGATCGCTGGGGGCTCGTGTTCAGCGACCTGTGGGAGACGCCATGTGGGGAAACCAATTTGGTGTTACTAGGGCTATCACCGATGGCAGCAACGCTTCGTTCTTTGGCTCTGAGAACGACGGTTATCGAAATCGATCTTGGCACCTCAGTAGCGCATTGGATTGGCAGGACGGCCAGCAACTTGGCATTTCCTTCCGACAAACCAACAGCGATGCCGACGGTGACCCACAGGACTTCGCCTTTCCGTCTACAGCCACTCAAGGATTAGTCATTGATGGCGATGAGCGCAATGTCATTCGGCAACAGTTGGCGGCAATTCGGGCCAAAGTCGTTACCGGTGCTTGGCAGCATTCGCTCACACTCAGCCGCAACGACAACAAGACCCGTTTTCGCGTGAATGGTTTGGACAACAGCGGGCTAGAGGGCACCTTGGAAAAAGCAGACTGGGCCGCCTCCCGTCGCTACAACGCTGGCACTGTCGAGCACGCGGTCACGGTAGGATTGCAGTATGAAGAGCGGCAATTTCGCAACATCAGTGCAGGCACCCCCTCAGCTAACCACGAGGCACAAGATCGGCAGCGCAGCCAGTTCGTCGAGTATTTGCTGCAAGGCGACACCCAGGCATTGTCCATTAGCCTGCGTCACGACAATAACGAGCGCTTTGCGAATCTGACGACCTGGCGTATTACCGCCAGTCGAATCATCAACGAACAACTGCGCGTTCACAGCAGCTGGGGCGAAGGCTCCGCCAACCCCACGTTCTTTGAGCTATTTGGATTCATTCCCGACAGCTTTGCCGGCAACGCCAATTTAGAACCAGAACAATCCAAGGGCTGGGACATCGGGCTGAACGGCAGCGGTTGCCAAAATCGGTGCCAATGGGATTTAACGTATTTTCGCTCACGCCTGCAAAACGAGACAACCACGGTATACGAAGCACCACAGTTCCTCGCGACGCCGGTCAACGTTGACGGCACCAGTCGCAGAGAAGGCTGGGAACTGAGCCTAGGCTCCCGTGTTACCCAATCACTGGATGTAGATGCGAGCTTTACGTGGCTAGATAGCGACGACGCCGCTGGCTTAGAGGAAGTCAGACGCCCTAGCCGCAGCGGATCCATCAATGCCCATCTCGGCTTCGCTGATCGCCGCGGCAAGGCTAGTCTTTCTGTCGTTCACAATGGCCGCATGCAGGACAGTGAATTCATCTATGCCACCCCTGAAACACGGACCACCCTCAACGCCGTGACCCTGCTCAATGCAGGCATCAGCTTTGCGCTAAGCGACAGCACTACGGTATTCGCCCGAGGCCAGAATTTGCTGGATAAAAAGTACCAACAGGTACTGGGATATCGCGCGGCGGGCGTCACTGCCTCGATTGGCATTATGGCAACCCTGCACTAGGAAGCCCGTGTCGTTTCGGGCGAGCCAAGCTATTATGACGTTTTCGCCAACGGGACTAGAGTATGCGCATCGCCACATGGAACGTGAATGGTCTTCGGGCTCGTCTGGAATACATCACGCGCTGGCTTGAAGACCGTCAACCGGACGTGGTCGGGCTTCAGGAACTGAAAACACCAGACGACCTATTTCCCCACGACCACTTTGCCGACCTTGGATATCAAGCCTTAGTTCACGGCCAGAAAAGCTGGAACGGCGTGGCAGTGCTTACCAAGGTGCCGGCCACGCTAACCCATACCGGAGTGCCTAATCAGGAGCAGTTCGGCTCACGGCAAATTACTGCCAACATCGATGACAAACTGGCCTTCACGACGGTCTATTGCCCTAACGGCAAAAATCTGGAACACGCAGACTTTGCCGGCAAGCTGGCTTGGTACGATGACTTAACCGCCCAATGGCAAGCTGCTGAATCGGGCCCCGAGCACCGCATCATCTGCGGCGACTTCAACATTGTTCCTGAGCCCCTCGATGGTTGGCGAGGAGAAGCCGGCGACGGTTCGATCTTTTACACCAAGGAAGAGCGCGGCAAATTGCAGGCATTAATGGACACCGGATTGACGGATTTGTTTAGGCATCGATTCCCCGATGCCCAGGAGTTTTCTTGGTGGGATTACCGCGGCGGCGCCTTTCACAGAAAACACGGGCTACGCATCGATTTCATTCTTGGCACGGCAGGCCTACTGGATCTAACCGAAGACGTGGTTATCGACCGGGACTACCGCCGAAAAATCGATGAACTAACCGCCTCAGATCACGCCCCGGTTTACGCTGACATCAAGATTTAGACTCTGCCCTTGGGCAACCCGGCGCTACAATTTGCGTGAGCTTTAACGGATTCGGTGGTATCCTGCGCCATCGTTATTCCGGCCGAATATTTTTTTCCATATTTTTCAATGGGTTACGTAGACCTTCCCGTTGAGAAGTGGACGGAAATTTGGCAATCCGACAGATCGAACAACACTGATAGAGAGAACTGATGAAAGACCTGATACGCTATCGAAACATCGGCATTTTTGCCCACGTGGACGCGGGCAAA
>JAQWIX010000065.1 GCA_029248675.1 Pseudomonadales bacterium
TGGCTATCTAGGATGATGCTGCGCACGCCTTGGGTTCCCCATGATAGCCATGGCACCTGTTGACCGTCTTGGCCTCTGGCGGGATCGCCATTGGCGGCGAATTCGGTCCAGTAGCTGCTGATACTGTCAGCCAAATCAAACTGAGCTTCATCACCCGGATAGATGTACTCGATCCCAAAACCGCCTTTGAAGTCATTAAAGACGAAGGCGATTTCTAGCCCGTGGGCGGCACCTAAGGCGGTGCTAAGATCAAAGCCCAACTGGCTGGGTTCTTCATCCCAGTCAAAGCGGTATGCATAAACTTGGTCGTTGCCTGCCGCCCTCATGGCTCGAGCCAAGCCGTCTACCCCGCGTTCTTTCCATGCCATAGAGGTGTACTTAACAATCCGGCGGTAGCTCTCCGGATCCCTAAGGCGCGGTAGGAAGCCCAAAAAGTAATCCACATAGCGAGGGTCTCGGGCCATAAATAGAGCCGATTCGTCCCGATTTGTGCCCAAGATGATCGGCACCATGTTGTGATTGTCCGAGTTCGAAAAGATTTCCTGAGTAGGCATCAATGGCAGTACGGTGCCGTCTCGAAAGTGGTTGGGCAGGTCTACCATGCCAAAGCCGAAGTCCTCAAACAGGGTGTAAAAGTCGTCGGGTTTTTTGCCGTAGAGGTACTGGCGTAGTTGTGTTCTGGACAGGTCTTGGGCGTACTCACCAGCCGAGGTTTCATCTGCCACGGTGCCGTCTGCTACCAGCAGTTTGTTGACAATCTCCGAAGAGCTGAAGGCATGACCACCACTCTCAGCCGCATCCTGCGCCATGGCCATGGGCATGGATTGGAAGCCGCCGCTTTGGACAATGGCTCGGTGGAACAAGCCCTCGGCTAGGGGCGAAGCCATCATGGCCAGGGTATCGAAACCACCGGCAGATTCGCCAAATAGGGTGACGTTGTCGGCGTCGCCGCCGAATGCCTGAATGTTGTTCTGTACCCATTCAAGCCCGCGGATCACATCTAATGTGCCGTAGTTGCCGGAATCATCCTTTGCACTTCCGGTCGTTAGGCTGGGGTGGCTGAACCATCCAAATAACCCCAAACGGTAGTTGATGGTGACAACGACAATACCGTGTTTCATGGCCAGATTTTCACCGGAATAGCTGCTGCCGGTACCAATGGTGTTGCCGCCGCCATGGAGTCAGAGCATGACCGGGGCGTTTTCGGCGTTGGGCGGGGCATAAACATCGAGAAACAAGCAGTCTTCGCTGCCGACGGTGATACGGCCGGGTTCCGCCTCGCCACTCAGTTGCGAGGGTAGTTGGGGGCAGGGTGCTCCGGGAGCCAAGGTTTCGATGATCCCACCTTTGCGAGGAGGCTTGGGTGGCACCGGTTCTCGCCAGCGAAGAGTGCCCGTCGGTGCCTTGGCATAGCGGATACCGCGCCAGACCCAAGCACCTTTACCGCCGGTGTAGCCTAAAATGGTGCCCGACGTGGTTTGTCGTAGCGTTGCCCCATCTGGGGTTGGCACGAAAGCGGGTTCTTCGGGGGCGCGCATCCACAACAGGCCGATGATGAGTGCGGCGGCGGTAACTAAACCCCAGAAATATTTCATGATCGTTCTCTCATTAGTTTGCGCTCCAGCCCAAGGCTGAATTGCAGCGCGACTTTAGCCGGTGTAGAGGGGGGCCTTAGCTTGGGTCTATCTCAGCCAAAATTCCGGCCAATTGCGCCAAGCTGCCCTTCATACCGGCAGCGATGAATGGCTCGACTGCTACCGGCTCAACGTCCGTTTGCCAAATGAATAGCGTGCCATCCGTATGAGGTTCAAGGGTAATGCTGGCCAAATGAGATTGCAGCGGCGGTGTGGACTCAATCACCGAGTATTCCAGATACATGAGATCTTCGTCACATTTGGTGATCCGTTCGGCTAATCCGCCGGCACCCTCCATTTTGAAGCGTCTGACCTCCCCGTCGAATTCCGCGGACTCAACCCCGGGTACCCAATCTACCCGGCCGGGGTTTCCGACGATGTTCCAAATGACAGCCGGGGGATAGGGTAGGACGTGTTCGATTTTTATGGCCATGGTTTGACTCCGATTAGGTTTCGCGCTCCGGCAAAGTCGTTCCAACTCGTGTTTTGGTGGATAAGACTTTGCGAATTAGGGAGCCGACGATAGCCCAATCTTTCGTTGGTATCGATCCTAGGTTGGGCAAGCTGTGAGGTGGTGTCTGCGGTCACCGTTCAATCAACGAGTTTTCTGTGATAGAACACGGTCAAAAGAAAGGGGAGGGCATCGATGTCCCAGCATGATTTGGTGATTCGTTCCGGGTCAGTGATTGATGGTACCGGTCGCAAGGCCTTTACCGCTGATGTTGGCATACGTGGCGGTGTCGTGGCCGAAGTAGGCAAGATATCCGGTACAGGTCGTCGTGAGGTCGATGCCGATGGCGCGTTGGTGACACCTGGATTTGTCGACATTCATACCCACTACGACGGTCAGGCGACTTGGTCTAATCGGATGTCGCCATCCAGTCATCACGGTGTTACCACCGTGGTTATGGGCAATTGCGGGGTGGGATTCGCGCCGGTTCGGCCTACCGACCACGAGTTGCTCATTGAACTGATGGAGGGTGTTGAGGACATTCCCGGTGTGGCCCTCAGTGAAGGTCTGAGTTGGGACTGGGAGTCTTTTCCCGATTATCTAGATTTTCTCTCTAAGCGTCAGTTCGATATGGACATTGGCGCCCAGCTACCCCATGCAGCCTTGCGGGTCTACGTGATGGGTCAGCGCGGCGCTGACCGGGAGCCCGCAACCGCCGAGGATGTTGCCGAGATGCATCGGCTCACGGAACAGGCGATTCGGGCAGGTGCCTTGGGATTTACCAGTTCTCGAACCTTGAATCATCGCAGCGTGCGGGGTGAACCGACTCCAACCCTTCAGGCGGAGTACGACGAACTAGTTGGTATGGCTTGTGCCCTGCAAAATGCTGGCCGCGGCGTTATGGAAATGATTTCGGATTTTGATGATCTAGATACTGAGTTTGAGCTGTTGGAATCCATGGTTAGATCTGCAGGACGTCCCATGTCGATTTCCTTGGCTCAGGGCATAGGCGACCAAGGCTGGCGTAAAGTCTTGGGCAAGATCGAGTCGGCCAGCAACGCCGGTCTGGTTATGCGCGGGCAGGTTGCCCCCCGTCCTATCGGAATTTTGCTGGGTTTAACCACCACTTTATCGCCCTTTACCACACGCCCTTCCTTTACCGAGCTTGCCCAGTTGCCCTTGGCCGAACGTGTGGCTGCGCTTGGGGATCCTGAGCGTAAAGCGCGTATTCTGAGCGAGTCCACGGGGCATGGTTTCATGCGTTTATTCCGCTTGATGGACGAAGGCCGGAAGATTTGGCTGATGATAGATCCACCCAATTACGAACCTGACCCCAAGGATTCTCTTTACGCCCAAGCCATTGCTCGGGGGCAGGACCCTTGGTCTTTTGTTTACGATGCGCTGCTGCAAAATCAGGGTAAGGCGATGTTGTACACACCATTCGCAAATTACGCGGAAGACAACTTAGATTGCTGCCGAGACATGATTCTGCACAAAGACACGGTGATGGGATTGGGGGACGGAGGTGCCCACGTAGGCACCATTTGCGACGCCAGCTTTATTACATCCTTGCTGACTCACTGGGGGCGAGATCGTACTCGGGGCGAGGGGATCGATCTGCCTACCTTGATTAAATGTCAGGCTAGGGACACTGCCCGGGCGGTGGATCTTACGGATCGGGGAACGTTGGAAGTGGGTATGCGTGCGGATGTGAACGTGATCGATTTTGATAACTTGCGTGTTCGCTTACCCGAAATAGTTAACGATCTTCCCGCAGGCGGCGCTCGCTTGCAGCAGCGCGCCGACGGTTATCAGATGACCATCGTCAACGGTGAGCCAACCTACATTGACGGGCAGGCCACAGACGCCTTGCCCGGACGATTGGTGCGAAAGTCTGATCCAACCAAACCGTCATCGGCATGACCACGATGAAGGGGCCGCTGGAGCATATCCGTGTGCTTGATCTCACCATTGCTCGAGCAGGTCCCATGGCGGTCCGACTATTGGCTGACTGGGGCGCCGACGTCATCAAGATCGAACCCCCACCGCGAAAGGATGCCCAAGGCAATTCTGTGACCGGCGGTAGGCGTGGCCCGGACGAACAGAACCTTCATCGTAACAAGCGATCTCTCGCCATCGATTTGAAGCACAAAGACGGTAAAGCCCTGTTTCATCGTTTGGCAAAGGATGCCGATGTGGTCGTGGAGAATTTTCGCAGTTCCGTTAAGTACCGACTCGGTGTGGATTATGAAACGCTAAAGGCCATCAATCCCCGCCTGATCTACGCCAGTATTTCGGGCTTCGGCCAAGATGGCCCGGATAGCCAGCGACCCGGAGTAGATCAAATCATCCAAGGCATGAGCGGGTTGATGTCGATTACCGGAGAGCCAATGCAAGGTCCTATGCGCGTAGGAATCGCCATTTCCGATACCTCGGCGGGCATGTTCCTTGGGCAAGGCATTTTGCTGGCGTTGCTGCACCGAGAGCGCACGGGGCAGGGCCAGTGGGTGCATACGTCCTTGCTGGAAGCCATGATGTCGAAACTGGACTTCCAAGGTGCGCGCTACACTATGAGTGGTGAGGAACCGACCCAGCAGGGGAACGACCACCCAACCCAAGTGCCCATGGGTATGTTTGAGGCAAAAAACGGTTATGTGAATATCGCGGCCTTTGGCGGCCAAATGTGGCAGCGATTTTGCCAGGCGCTGAACGCAACCTCCCTGTTCGACCATCCAGACTATCAAAGTGTGGGCAGTCGAACCCGTCACCGAGACCAGATTAAGACGGACATGAATGCGATCACCGCTCAATACTCGGTCGCTGACTTGGTGCGGCGTCTTAATGAAGCAGGCGTGCCCTGCGGCCCAATCAACACGGTGAAAGAGGCCTTTGAAAATCCTCAGGTGAAGCACCTTGGCATGAGCGTACCGGTCTCTCACGAGACCTTGGGGGAGGTCAATTTGGTTCGCAGCCCCATCAATCTGTCCGACTTTCCACACCCCGCCAAGTTGAGTCGAGGAGCGCCGGATCCCGGTGCAGACGGCGACGAGGTTCTGGCGGAACTCGGTTTCAGCCTAGAGGAAATTGCCGCGTTACAGCGCGATGAGGTTATCCGTTGATGAATTGGCAAAAGAGTTTTGGCTACGCCATTGGTGACCTCGGCATCAATCTCTTTTTCATTTCATCCATGACCTTCCTGCTCTATTTCTATACCGACGTACTGGGAATAAGCGCAGGGGCTGCTGCCGGTGTGTTGCTGGTTGCGCGACTGGTGGATGCAGTAACGGACCCCATCATGGGGGCCATTGCCGAGCGCACCCGTACCCGGTGGGGGCGGCTAAGACCTTATCTTTTGCTTGGGTCGATTCCCCTTGGAGTGGTAGCTGTCCTGACCTTTACCGTACCCGATTTGGACGAAAGCGGGCGAGTGATCTGGGCTTATGTCACTTACATAGCGTTTGGCATTCTCTACACCGTGGTCACGATCCCATATTCCGCTCTGACTGCATCGCTAACAGACGATTATGAGGTGCGCACCAAACTGTCGACTTGGCGAATGGGTTGCGCCTTTGCTGGAGCCGCCGCAGTCACTGTTGGAGTCCCAGAGCTGGTGCCTCTGTTTTCAACCCAAGCCCAAGGCTATCAGGCGGTAATGGCACTGTTTGCGGTGGTGGCGACTCTGCTCTTGGCGGTGACTTTTTACAGCACCGATGAAGTGATTCAACCGCCCGCGGAGCAACAGCTTAGTTGGCGGGATAGTTTGCAGGCGGTCTTCTCCAATGGGCCGCTGGTTATCGTGATCGCATTGTTCACACTCGGCATGCTGAGTTTTACTGTCCGTCAAACCGTGGCGATTTATTACTTTACTTATAATCTGGAACGTCCGGATTTGATCGGGCTTTTCTTTGGCTTGGGATTGATCGTTATGTTCGTCGGGCTGCCCTTCGTACCGCTTTTAGCTGCCCGCTTCGGCAAGGCGGGCGCGATTCAAGTGGGGGCGTTGTTTACCATCGTGGCTTGTCTAGGTTTTTACCTAACCCCGTCCGATCAGGTTGGATGGATTGTATTCTGGGGCTGTATGGTGGCCCTTGGGGGCGCGCCGGTTGCGGTTCTAGGGTGGGCTATGATTCCGGATACGGTGGAGTACGCCCAATATACGCACGGCAAACGCGCTGATGGTGCTATTTACGCATCATCCAGTTTTTTTCAAAAGCTGGGTAAGGCCGTGGGCGGCGCAGGCGTAGCCATGGCCTTAAGTGCTGTGGGCTATGTAGCCAATCAAGAGCAAACTCCAGAGACCCTATTAGCAATTAAGCAGATGCTGACGTTTGTGCCCATGGCCCTGATGAGCGTGGCGCTAGTGCTCGCTCGTTTTTATACGCTGGATAATGACCAACACGCCAAAATCCGTGAGGCCTTGGCCTCAGGCTCCTGAGCGATTCAGGTTGGTGCTAACGAGTTTGCTCTTGAT
>JAQWIX010000043.1 GCA_029248675.1 Pseudomonadales bacterium
GCCAGCAGCAGCCCCAGTCGCATGATGCCCAGCAAGCGGTAGCGCCCGGCCATCCAGGACACCAGCAGCGTGCCTATCAAATAGAAGCCGACGTTGGTCCCGCCGATAAAGCCCGCCAAGGTATTGCTAATGCCTAGATCGTCGCGAACCGCCGGTAACAGGACACCAAAACTGAACCGTCCAAAGGCGTGTCCTACCGTGGCAGACAGGGCAATCAGCGTCACTACGACCCAGCCATTGACGCGAAAACGACGCTCTTTGGGTGGAGAACCCGGCCCGCTCACTAAGAACTGTATCGCATGGCGTTTACGTCGCTGAAGGTCACCGTTATTTTTTGCCGAAGCCAGCAATGCGCTCGGCCATATCCGGGCCAGTACCAGCGCCGTTGTAAACCTCATAGGCCAATCCCTCTGGCAGACTCATCCCGTCTGTACCGTTGAGCAAGGCCTTGTAGCCACGCAGGGAGTGCCAAGAGTTCTGAAGCATTTCTTGGCAATAGTCGATGACATCGGTCTCGAAGGTTTCGTCTGCAAACACCTGTACCACCAACCCCATGTCGAGGGCTTGAGCCGCGCTGTAGGTGCGGGCGGTCAACATCATCTCGGTTGCTTTGGAATTGCCGATTTTACGCGGCAAACGCTGACTGATGCCCCACACCGGCTGCAAGGCCCACTTACCGTGGGTGTCGGCAAATTTGCCGTTGTCACTGGCTAAGATCAGATCCCCAGCCAAGGCCAGCTCTAACGCACCGGTATAGCAGTGGCCATGCACGGCGCTGATCACTGGCTGGGGCATTTGGGTTAGCGCCTCGATGACCTTGGCCTGAAAATTGGGCCGAGGCAGCTTCTCTCCCGCAGCGATATCGCCTAAATCGTGACCGGCGGAGAAACACCGACCGGCGCCCTTGATTACAACACAGCCAATTTCCGACGGCCTCGCGCCGATATCTTGGGCCTGGGCATACAGTTCTTGGAACAAGGCCACGTTCAGGGCGTTCAGTTTGTCCGGTCGATTCAAGGTCAACACGGCAATACCGTCAATGTCTTCGCGCAGCACTAAGTCAGTCATAGGGTGTTCTCTGCTTTGTTATGGGCTCTAGGAAAGGTTGTACCGTCTAGGGCGACATCGTGGGATTGGCTAAGGCCGCCTCTAACGTGATCGGTTTTGCAATCATAAGCTTGGTTAGCTGCTGCGTATTGATCCATCGCCCCTCTCCTTGCGTTTTAGATCCGTCCGACACCTTATCTCATTAGCTCTATAGGGCGTAGGGTTCCCCTACACACAACATCCTCCGGCAATCTTTACCGACGCTCAAGCTGAGAGGTAAAACATGGCCTAGATCGAACGCGCCAACACCTGGCAACGCTTCATCAGTCGTCTGGAATCTGCCGGAAAATCATCCCGCCGGTGCAACACCCGCCGGTTATCCCAGATAATTAAATCCCCGGGCTGCCACTGCTGGCCCCAAGTGTTCGAATCCGTGGCTGCGTATGACCACAGTTCATCCAACAGGGTTTCGCTGTCGTCTAGGGACAAACCCGGTATGAAAGCCCACTCTCGCCGACCCAAATAAAGCACTTTTTTGCCGGTCTCTTCGTGCGTTCTGATAATGGGGTGCACGGCACCCGGCGCTTGCCGCGGGTCATCAAATGCCTCAAAGCCGGGCCTTAGGCTACCGACACTGGTATGAGCCGCGTCGTGTTTAATCGAGAGGGTTTCGGCTCGAGTACGAAGAGCCTCTGGCAAAGCCTCGTAGGCCGCTTGTTGATCAGCAAAGTAGGTATTGCCTCCCACCTCGGGTATCTCGATGCCAAGCAAAATACTGGCGGGCGGAGGTGTATCCACGTAAGTCATATCCGAATGCCAATTGGCCTCGGAGTTGCCTAGACCGCCGATGGGCTTGCCGTTTTCCACGATGTTCGACAGTTGGGTCACATACCGGTTTTTGATTTTCGCTTTTGCTTCTGCGGGCAGCCGACCCATGGGACGTTCTTCCAAGGGACCGAAGCGGCGGCTGAACCGTTGCAGGCTCTCCTCATCAAGGGGCTGGTTATGCAGACGCAGCACACCGAACTGCAGCCACGCTTGATAAACCGCTTCAAAGTCCTCATCGCTGATGGTGCCGATATCGATGCCGTCTACATCTGCGACAAAGTGATTGTTTATCGGATTAATTTTCATTTTGAATCTCCTGATCGGGTTTCTCACCCAGCGCCTCTCGGGGCAACACGATGACCGCGAAGCCGGACAACTTCTCGTCCGCAGCAAATTGATCGTAAAACCGCCGCAGCCCTGCCCCAAACTGGGTGTCATGCCACAGGGTTTGGTAAAGCTCGACCTGATCATACTGGCCGGGCTGGGCGGTCAGGGCCTCCAAGTAGTAGGCCTTGGCATCCTCTATGGCGGACTTAAACCACACCAAGTCTGCGGGCAATTGTTGGTTGTCTAAATCTTCCGCCAATCGCTGCATGATCTCGTGTATGGATGAGTCGCTGACACCAACCAGCGTTCTACCCTGACGCCGACTCAGCCCCATTTGATACCAAGGCTGCAGAGTGCCTAGCTCGCTAGCTAACCGGTTCTGCCAAGATGAATCATCGCGAGGAAACGTCACTGGGCAGGCTGGAGCACTCTCTGTGGCGATTTCCGGAACATCTTCGTCGTAATCTTCTAACACCGGCCCACGCTCTTGCCCTAGGAGGGTTAAAGCAGCGTCAATCACCCGATGTTGAAAGGCGGCATCATTGGGCACCCCCAGAGGGCGCCCGAGAGGAAAGCTCACCCACAGGCTGCGGGGCGGCTGCAGGCTCTCAGCATTTTCGCGCACCAGTGCAATGCTGACCGTCATGATGCCGGCTCGTTCCAAGTAGTACCCAAGCGCGCACACGGCGCGGGTACAGTTGGGTCAGACCGGAGTGAGAAATACTGCGTCGACCTTGTCTTTCTTCAGCAGCCCAGCAACCTGCTCTGCGCCTTGCTCGTAGGCATCCGGCGTATGCCCTGCCCCCATAAAGCTGTAGTGCACATCACCAAGGGATCCTATCTGGCCTCGCTGTTCCAGCTCTCGAAAACGGTCAATAGGAAACACCAGATTGACGTCGTCGGCAAAACCGCTGCGATCAAAATTCACGGAGCTGTGGGACATCACCAATTTAGCGCCATCGGCCTCGTTTGGAATGGGGCGAAAGCTTGCATCTAAAAAACTGAATCCGTCTTCATCCCGAAAGTGCAGCCCGGCGGTAGTAATCAGGGCCACCCGCATTTGGCTCAACGGTTTGCTGGGAGACACCCACTGGCGTGGCGTCATAGGCGGTAACGTTTTTGCCAGCAGATGTGCTTGCTCATGCTCTGATAGGTCACTCAGTCGAACCATGGTCTCCCCTTAACGCCTGCTATCGTCCTCGTCCCATAACAGCTCTCTGTATGGCCGAGACCACATGCCTCTTGTCGTTCATTGCCGAATTAGCCAGCCACCTGCCGAACTTATCGATTGGCGAATGTTACGCCGACCGTCAAGTCTGCACAGTTCAAAATCAGCCACCGGCGTAGCCGAGGGAAACTAGCGGCTACGCATTCCATCCTCTAGAGACCCTAGGCGCTTTCTGACAATATCAGAGCTCGAAACTCTTGGAGAGGAGTAAGCTATGAGCACAGCCTCATCTAAACCCTTTGTACCCGAAG
>JAQWIX010000078.1 GCA_029248675.1 Pseudomonadales bacterium
CATGCCCGGCAGGAGGTCGCGCCAGGTATCCGCCAGCCTATAGTCGCCAACGTCATGGACATCCAATCCCAGCCAGTGGGATGTGTGGTGGGGACAAAATCGCGTATGGCTTTCGTCGGCGATGAGGTCGCTGGCGTCCCCGTGCAGCACCCCAAGGTCGACCAACCCTTCAACCAGAACCTGGGTGGCGGCCTGATGGGGCTCAATAAAGGATGCGCCCAAGCGGCAAACATCAATAGCCGCCTTGTTAGCGGCCAGAACAATGTCATATAACTGCCGCTGATACTGACTGAAACGCCCGCTCACCGGATAAGTACGGGTCACGTCCGAGGCGTAGTACTGGTATTCGCAGCCTGCATCTATCAGCACCAGATCGCCGGGGAGCAGGCTCGATGAATTCGCCGCATAGTGAAAAGTACAGGCGTTTTCACCGCTGGCAACGATGGTGGGATAAGCCTCGTATTTGGCACCCTGACGGCGAAAACTGTAGAGCAGTTCCGCTTCCACATCGCCTTCATTTGCCTCTGGTCCAATGTGTTCTATGGCCAACTGCTGGGCTGTTACGCTGATTTGCGCCGCTCGACTCATAATCTGCTGCTCTCGGGCGCTCTTAATCAGCCGCTGCTCGTGCAACAAGTGGCCTAGGTCCACAACCCCACCGGTTACCGTATGGTCCGATGACTTTTGTTGGCCGAGTTCTTTCAGAAAGGCTAAAACCCGTATGTCCCACTGACGATGCTCCCCCATGCTGAGGTAAATCTGACTGCGGCCCTCGAGCATGCCAGGCAAAATATCGTCCACGTCGGAAATGGGGAAACCATCATCCATACCAAGAGCGTCGCAGCAGGCATCTGGACCCACTATGGGGCCATCTTGTCGCTCCAAAACCGGGTCACGTTCACGGCAAAATAAAATGCACTCGCCAAACTCTCTGCCCGGAATTAACGCCAGCAACGCATCCGGTTCACAAAACCCTGTCAGATAATAAAAGTCGCTGTTCTGCCGAAAGGGGTAATTAACATCACGATTGCGCCGCTGTTCCCGCGCACCGGGTATGACGGCCATGGAGCCGGGACGCATGGCATCCAGCAGCAGCCGGCGACGCTGAGCAAAGTCGCTTAGCTGAAATTCGGCCTCTATCAATCCGCTGCCGCCACTTGAGCGTGGTCGTCCATAAGCGCCAGCATCAACATGGTACTTACCCGAATATACTCGTGGACCTCAGTGAGGGAAGCCTCGTGTTCTTCTTGTTCCCCGGGCTCAAAATCCGCGTCACTGTAGTCTTCTGGATCCAGTCCGGTGAGAGACACTAGGTCTTTAATAATCTCCTGAACATCCACGGGCAGCTCGTGTTGCTCAAAGTCTAAACCCGCGGCAAAACCGGCTAGAAAGCCCCCGCACCAATCGGCAATAGTCGCCACGCGCTTGCCAATGGGCTCGTCATCGTCAGCAATCAGCGGCTGAAAAACCATATTCTGATCGTGAAGCTCATCTAGGGCCGCGTTCACGAAGACCCCTAGAGACTCCTGATCCGACAACGCATCCACCCCCACCAAATCCACTAACTCGCTCAATACAAATTCAGGCCGGCCATTCACAGCCATGCCGCACACCATGCCGTGTAGTTCTTCAGGCTCGATGGAAAAAGCAGCCATTTCGGCTTGAATGCGAAGGTCGGTCATAGGGTTTTCTTCTTTGGCAGGGGGTGGCTGTCGAGGGCGCAAACTATCTCGCACTGGGTGTGGAATTGCCAGTCACCCTCAGCTTATCTCACCACGGCTATGCCAGTCGGGCTTTGTACTCAGAAGGCGCTAAGTTGCAGGAATTTTCTATACGCCCTTGCAGCCCAAAACGCCTAGTAGACTCACCAAGAGACACTTGCTGTTCATCCCCAAGATTTTGCAACAACATTAAAGTCTGGGTTTGTCACCCTCACCTAAATCGTCATTCCCTTGCGGTGGCGTCGTTAATCCATACCGCCTCTTATTCCAAAGCCAAAGAAAGCAGCCGAAGACGACACCTCCGAGAAGCCAACACACGGCACCAATCAATAGCTTGGGGTAACTGTATGAGTTCGGTGATGGTTGCAAAAGAGGGCCTAACACCAGCGTCATGGTTATAAACATAGGCACCCCCCACCACAGCACGCCTCTGATCCAGACGTACCAAGCGAAGCCATTGGCTGCATCTTTGAACCACCGCCTGCGGGCAGATTCTTTGTAGTTTTCGAACACTCAACTACCTCCGTCAATTTGGTCCACCTGAAGATGGCGCCCCCTTGCTGTGTTCATTGCTCTCCCGACGTTGGCCTTGCCAACCACATAGGAAAAGCTATTTGTCCGAGATGAAGCACAAGATGAGCGGCAAGTCACAATTTCACCCGTCAAATCAGATAAACCATTGATGTTTTCGGCTGTCGGTCGCGCTTTCAAAAGGAGCGAAACTACACTCAGCGATTGAAATTTCGGCGCTAGCCGAGCAGCATGGTCTTTTGTAGCAAGCTGCTGATCCCTGACCTATGTCCGACACGAAACAAGCTTTGAACAAACCCATGGAAGAGATGGATATCCTGGAACGCCGGGTGAACGAGTTAATCGCGCTCACCGAGCAACTTGCCAGGGAAAATAAGGCCCTGCGCAATCAGCAGGAGAATTGGTCTGTGGAACGGGCAAAACTCATCGAAAAAAACGAGCTAGCAAAAAGCCGCGTCGAGTCCATGATTGGCCGACTACGAACCCTAGAGAAAGATTAAGCAGGTTAAGTAAGTCATGCCCAATCCCAGCACCCAAACGCTAACCGTGACGATCATGCAGAAAGAGTTTCAAATCGCCTGTCCTGAAGGGGAAGAGGATGCCCTGCGCAGAGCCGCCCATCATTTGAACGAGCAGATGGAGGCTATTCGTGCTGGAGGCAAGGTCGTCGGGCTGGATCGTATCGCTATAATGACTGCACTGAACATGTCTAATGAGTTGCTGAACGGCCAGTCGAAAGTTCAGACCAGTCAGGACTATGCCAAGCTGCGCATCCGCGCCTTGAACGACCGTGTAGAGGCCGCCATTGCCGACGGCAAGCAACTCAAAATCTAAAAGCCTTAACTTCTCAGATTCGGTTCAAAGGCGTCCAGTTTTTTAGATACCAAACACCCTATGTACTTGGGCAAAAATCGCTATACTCGTCTCTCTCCTGGGATGTTAGCCAGTGGTCGCGTCCTTGAGCCGTTATAAAAACGTCAGGAAATCTTTCGTTAGTTCTGTGTGCTTACCCAATTTGATGGGCCGCCTTCGAGTTAGCTGAGGTCTCCGCCTTGAATCTCAACGGTTCAGGGCAAACCAACAGCGGCATTGCCGGGAGAACTCATTACTTTCTGTCTTTCGCCCAAAGCACGGCCGGCTGTCACACCGCTGGGTTCGGGAATTTGATATGAACTCGCCACACCTCGACAAGCAGGCGATGCGGCAGACCTTTCGTCGCAGACGATCAGCACTACTCAGTTACTTCCGAGTTGGCGCCCACGCGCAAATCGCCGGACACCTCTCCCATCTTCTGAGTGAACGTCCTTCTCTACGACACGTTGCCACGTATCTGGCTTCACCAGATGAAGTAGATTTGCAGCCTTGGGTAGATATGGCTTGGGCTGATGGCAAAGAGGTCTATGTACCGGTGCTGTCAGAAACGCCAGGCGATATGACCTTCTACCCGATTCAACCCCAAACGCCTCTGCGGCAGGGTCGGTTTAAACTGCGCGAACCAGTCGTGCGCGCTTCAGACGCACCAATTGATCAATCCGAGCTAGACCTTGCGCTGCTGCCCTTATTGGCCTTTGACGCCCAAGGACACCGGTTGGGCATGGGCGGCGGTTATTACGACCGTTACTTTGCCGAAACAAGCCGCCGCCCTTTGATCATTGGCGTTGGCTACGATGTACAACAAGCAGAACACACACTGCCGACAGAACCCTGGGACGTGCACCTTGACGGTGTCGTAACGGAATCAGGCTTTCGCCTGTTTCGCTCTTAATCAACACAGGTACACAGGAAAAGCGAGCACCATGAGCATTCATCCAATCATTAAGATGGGCCATCCCACGCTACGACAGGTTGCCAAACCTGTGGCTCGAAACGAAATCGATACGCCGGCAATGAATGCCTTAATCGCTGACATGATCGAGACCTTGCACGATGCAGGGGGCATTGGTCTGGCGGCACCTCAGATCAACCAACCATTACAACTGGCTATTATAGAAGTCCCCGGCGGCCCGAGCCGCTATGGAGAAATCGAGCCCATACCGCTGACGGTATTTTTTAATCCAGTGCTAACCGTACTTAACTCAGAGGAGGCCGGATATTGGGAAGGCTGTTTATCGGTGCCGGGCTTACGCGGCTTCGTTTATCGGCCCCAGCATGTGCGCGTGGATTACATGGACGCGTCGGGTAACGCAGCGAGCTTGGAGCTTATGGGCTTTCTAGCCACCGTCGTCCAGCACGAGTTCGATCACTTGGCGGGCAAGCTGTATGTGGATCACATCCGCGACATGACCCAGCTGGTGTTTGAAGAGGAGTGGCTCGCCCACCAAGCGCAGGAAGACCAGCCCTAACGCCACCCACGCAGCTAGCGCAGGAACAGCTCGTAGGCTGGGTTGTTTTCCTCTGACCAAAAGCGGTAGCCGATTCGCTGCAAATAGTCCTGCAGCGTTTTCTTTTCCTTGGCCCCGGCATCAAAGCCCACCAAAACGCGCCCCCAGGCAGAGCCGTGATTACGGTAGTGGAATAGCGAGATGTTCCAGTCGGAGCCTAGACCGGACAAGAACTGCAGCAGCGCCCCAGGGCGCTCCGGAAACTCAAAACGGAACAGCATTTCCGTTCCCGGACTGCGTCGATGACCACCCACCATATGGCGTAAGTGGACCTTAGCCGCCTCGTTCTCGGTCATGTCGAATACTTGATAGCCCTTGCCTTGCAGTTGGGCCACCAAATCAAGCCTGTCTTCTTTCGACTTCACGCCGATGCCGACATAGATGTGCGCCTGATCCGCGTCTGCACAGCGATAGTTAAACTCCGTAATTGCGCGCTTACCCAACGCCCGGCAGAACTTCAAAAAACTCCCTTTCGCCTCGTCGATGGTCACCGCAAGGATGGCCTCTCTTGCCTCACCCACCTCAGCACGCTCGGAAATGTGCCTGAGCCGGTCGAAGTTCACATTGGCACCGCTGACAATGGATACCACATGGGACAGACCCGGATTGGATGTCATATAACGCTTCATGCCGGCTATGGCTAAAGCACCGGCAGGCTCCGCTACGCATCGGGTATCTTCAAAGACGTCCTTAATGGCAGCGCAGATTTCATCCACATTCACTACCACCACATCATCAACGTAACGCTTCGCGACTTTGAAGGTCTCTTTGCCAATTTGCGCCACGCTGACGCCATCGGCGAACAGATCCAGCTTATCGATGGGCAAGGTAACCCGCCGCCCGGCCCTCATGGCAGCGTCCAAACAATTCGAACCCTCCACTTCAACGCCGATGATTTTCGTTGAGGGATGCAGGTACTTCACGTAGGCGGCAACACCGGCCAACAAACCACCGCCGCCTACTGGAACAAAAATGGCGTCCAAGGGCTCGCTGTGCTGGTTAACGATTTCCATACCAATGGTGCCCTGACCGGCAATCACATCCACATCATCGTATGGCGGGATATAGACTAGCTGCTCGGCTTTACACAGTTCTTTGGCGTGTTCGGCAGCCTCATTGTAGTTATCGCCAAATAAAACAACCTTAGCGCCACGATCCCGTACGGCATTTACCTTGATACTGGGGGTGTTCTTGCCCATGACGATGGTGGCGCGCATGCCGAGTTTTTGGGCGGAAATCGCAACGCCCTGGGCATGGTTACCCGCCGAGGCAGTAATCACGCCAGCCTGCTTTTGTTCTTGGCTCAGCTGAGCCATTTTGTTGTAGGCCCCACGCAGCTTAAAGCTGTACACCGACTGCATGTCTTCTCGCTTCAGGCTGACCTGAGCGCCAAGACGACGGCTCAGCAACGGCGCCGGAGACAACGGACTCTCTATCGCTAGGTCATAAACTCTAGAACCAAGAATTTTCTTTACATAACTTTCCAACATGCCAACAATTTCTCAGTGATTATTTGAAACTCTACGGTTCTCGTATCTAACGCTAGTGAGGCACGCCATCAGCCATTCCCAAGACGATCTCAAACGACAGGCAGCTCAAGCCGCCATTTCCTACATTGCACCCAAACTCGACAGCAAAAGCATCGTCGGCGTAGGTACTGGATCTACCGCTAACTGCTTCATCGACGAACTTGCCGCCATCAAGCACACCTTTGACGCGGCTGTTGCTTCCAGTGAGGAGACTCACAAACGCCTAGCCGCTCATGGTATCAGCGTGCTAGATCTCAATGCTGCGCCCCGTCTCGATGTCTATGTCGATGGCGCAGATGAAATCGATCAAGCCTGCAACATGATCAAGGGTGGAGGTGCCGCCCTGACCCGAGAGAAAATCGTCGCGGCCGCCGCAGACGAATTCGTTTGCATCGCCGACGACAGCAAACTCGTGCCCTGTTTAGGCTCGTTTCCCTTACCCATCGAAGTGATTCCCATGGCCAGAGGCTTGGTTGCAAGAGCCTTGGTAGCTCTTGGTGGCAATCCCATCTGGCGCGAAGGCGTCATCACCGACAACGGCAACATCATTTTGGATGTTCATGGCCTTACCATCGACAAGCCTTTAGAACTTGAGGCGCGCATTAATAACGTAGCCGGCGTCGTTTGCAACGGTATTTTCGCGCAACAAGCGGCCAATGTCGCGTTCTTGGCAGGTAAGAGCGGGATCACAACCGTAAAACCTTAGAGCGGGCAGCTGTCTAGACCGCACTTTATCCAGATAAAGACGATGTGGCGTTGGGACGGTGACCGAAGTTCTAGCGATCCAGCCATGCGAAAAGGCCGCAGAGGTTTTCTTTTGATAACTCTCGGCTGGGCCTGCCGGTCCAAGCGAAAAACCACTAACTAATCCACGGGTTCGACAGAATCACCCGCGTTTCGCTGTGAGCCCGAAGACTCGCTAAAAAGTTTGTCCTAGGATGGATGATCACAAATAAGCTGGGAGAGTCACGATGCGCTGCCATGAGGTTGATTACGAAATTCTTGGGAATTCCATGCAGGTGGTGGAAATAGAGCTGGATCCTGGGGAAACCGTTATTGCGGAAGCCGGCGCCATGACCTACATGGAGGACGGGATTAACTTTGAGACCAAGATGGGCGATGGCTCAGACGCCGACGAAGGCATGATGGGGAAGCTCTTCGGTGCCGGTAAACGCGTGATTATGGGCGAGTCGCTCTTCACCACCCACTTTAGTAATAGTGGTGGCACTAAGCGCCGAGTGGCTTTTGCCGCACCGTATCCAGGTGACATCATTCCGGTGAATATGGCTGGCATTGGCGAACAGCTTATTTGCCAAAAAGACGCCTTCCTCTGCGCTGCCCTAGGCACCAAACTGGACATTGCGTTGAATCGTAAACTGGGCGCGGGCCTATTCGGTGGCGAAGGATTCATTCTGCAGCGACTGGAAGGCGACGGCATGGCCTTCATTCAAGCCGGCGGCACCATCATCAAAAAACAACTGAACAACGAGACACTTCGGGTCGATACCGGCTGCTTGGTCGCTTTTACGCCCGGTGTGGAATACGACATCGAAAGGGCCGGCGGGCTTAAGTCAATGGTGTTTGGCGGTGAAGGCCTCTTCCTTGCCACCCTGCGCGGCACCGGCACGGTTTGGCTCCAAAGCCTGCCCTTTTCTCGCATGGCCGATCGCATATTGACCGCAGCGCCTCAAGGCGGAGGCAAAGACAAGGGTGAAGGCTCGGTTTTAGGCGGCCTTGGTGGATTGCTGGACGGCGATAACCGGTAGGCACTGGCTGCCGCGGCAGAGCTATTCGGGCTAGCTATCCGTCAGCGGCAGCAACTTGTCCGGATTTAGAATCTGATCTGGGTCGAACAGATCTTTTAAACCGCGCATAAGCGCTATTTCGTCGGCGCTGCGGCTGTAGCCTAAAAAGTCCCGTTTCAGCAGACCTACCCCATGTTCCGCAGAGATACTGCCTCGTCGTGCTTGAACCAACTCGAAAATCTTCGGACTCATTGCATGGCCAAGGTGGAAAAACTCTTCCACGGATAACGACTCAGGTCGCAGAATATTCAGGTGCAAATTGCCGTCGCCTATGTGGCCATACCAGCACACCTCAAAATCCGGATAACCCTCGCTGACGTACCGATCCACATCCGCAAGGAACGCGGGGACTTCACTGATGCGCACAGACAAATCGTTTTTATACGGCGTATAAGGCGCCAGGCTCTCGGAAATGCCTTCTCGTAGCTGCCACAATGCCGCCGCTTGGGCTTGAGACTGACTGACCACTCCGTCCACCAGCCAGTTAGCCTCCATGCAGTGAGCAAAGGCTTCCTCAGCTTTAGCTAAATTTGCTTCGTCGAACTCTAGCAAGGCGTAGTTGTCCACGCGGCTTGCCAGCGGATCCGGCAATTGCCGGTGAGCCTGGACTTTTTGTAGAGCCAGATCCGAGAAAAACTCGAAAGCCGATAACGTGAGTTTGTCGCCAAAGGCATGGAGGATATTCAGCAGATCGGTGATCTGGGGAACGCCAACAACCATCACAATCTGAGGCTCAGGTTCTGGCGCCAAATGCATGTCCAACTCACCAATTAAACCCAAGGTGCCTTCGGAGCCGATCATCAGG
>JAQWIX010000106.1 GCA_029248675.1 Pseudomonadales bacterium
GAGGTGACTGGAACGGCCGATTCAAAATATTCAGAGCTGCCATCGGATGAAGCGGTGCGTGGTGTTGTCTCATTGCCCGCAATAGCACAGGGCTCTTCGATCGCAGTGAACGTCAATAACAATTTCTCGGTCGACGCCTCGAACAACACCTTCGTCGTATCTGTGGATGATGTTAAGGGTACCCTCGTCCTACCGACCGGTTCCGGTTATACCTTGGACAGTTTCATCGTAGAACTCGAAAAAGGCATTAACCAGCTCGCTTCAGAGAATGGCAGTACCGTCTCTGGGGTACAAGTTGCCTACGACGCGACTACCAATGGACTGGTGTTTACATCAGGCACTACCGGAACAGATTCTTTTATTAAAGTATCGGGATCTGCCACTTGGGGCTTAGCAAACATCGGGTCTGGGCGTGGTACAACAACCACCTGGATCAAGCCTTCGCAATCCGCTGATACAGTCAACGGCGTATCTGTTAACAAATACATTGATGAATTCGGTGTGGAAACCGCCAGCGCCGACGGCTTCTCAACGCTTCCTGAATGGTCGCCGATCTTCTTGGACAAGGGTGAATTAACGTTCGATACATCAGGTAACCTAGTTTCCCCAACCGGCGGCGCCCAACTGGATACCGTGTTCTTGGCCGGTGGCCGTGGTGCGTTGAACTTGAGCATCGACTACACGGGAACCACCCAGTTTTCTCAAGCGTTCGCGGTGAAAGCTCAGTCACAAGACGGTTCCCCTGAGGGTGACCTAGTTGGTGTGGACATCGGCGACGACGGTCTTGTGGTCGCCAGTTATTCCAACGGTTCTCAGGAGTCCCTGGGTAAAATCGTATTAACCACCTTCGCTAGTAATGAGGGTCTGCGCCAGAACGGTGACAGTTCCTACCTGTCATCAGCCAAATCCGGTGCGGCAGCATTCGGTGAGGCGGGAACGGCAGGTTTCGGAACCATTCGGGCCGGTGCTAGAGAGCGATCCAATGTAGACCTGACCACGGAGTTGGTTGGCTTGATTACAGCTCAACGAAACTTCCAGGCCAATGCGAAAGCCATTGAAACGTCGTCGGCCCTGACCTCCGCCATCATTAACATCCGAAGCTAGGTAAGCGGCAATGGATAAAGGCATATATACAGCGGTGGGTTCGATTAACGCCCAGCGCATGCAAGAAACCAATGCGGTGCATGAGCTTGCGAACGTATCGACGATTGGCTTCAAAAAGGCCTATCAAATCGCCCTAGAACCCTATCGAGTTGACGGTGACGGTTTTAAGACCCGTTTCTTGACGGCTAACTCGCCCAGCGGCCTGGTTAACCTTACTCCGGGTAGCCGTATCGCGACGGGTAATCCAATGGATATTTTTATGAACGCGGCCACGGTGTTGGGCGTACGAAACGATGAGGGTGACGTTGCCTTTACTCGGCGCGGCGATATCCGAGTGAATCAAAATGGCGAGTTATCACTAGTTACCGGTCAGGTTGTGTTGGATGACGGCGGAGCCGCCATCGTGCCGCCTCAAGATCAGCTGCTTAGCATCTCTGATGAAGGCGTGGTCTACGCTGTAGATCCGGAACAAGAAGTTGCCGAACCCCAAGAAGTGGCCCGACTGATGTTGCGAGATGCCAGTGAAACACCGTTAGAAAAAATGAAAGACGGGCTGTTGAAAGTGCAGGGCCAACCACCGGCCGATTTTGAGTCCGGTCCGGTACAGGTCTCTATTTCCAGCGGGCAGCTGGAAGGCAGCGCGGCCAATGCCATGGAAACCATGGTGAAGATGATGAACGGCGTCCGTTCTTTTGAAATGAAAATGAAGTTGGTGAAAGAACTTGGTGACTTGGGCGATTCCAACAACACGTTGATGCGCCTGAGTTAGAAGCGAGACAAATGAATTTGGCGCGGCTCCTTGAGTCCTGCCAGCACTAAAAGGAAAGACTATGGACGCCTCGTTGTGGGTAGCTAAAACCGGCTTGAACGCTCAACAGACAAGAATGAGCGTGATCTCAAACAACCTCGCTAACGTCAATACCAATGGTTTCAAACGAGACCGTGCCGTCTTTGAAGATTTGTTGTACCAGAATATCCGGCAGGCCGGTGGCCAAACTGGAGCCGACACTAATGCGCCTAACGGCTTTATGTTGGGTACGGGTACGCGCATCGTGGCCACGGAAAAAATGCAGGGCCAGGGCAACATGGTTGCTACCGAAAACGCCCTTGATCTCGCCGTGGAAGGACCGGGCCTATTTCAGATCCTGCAGCCAGATGGCACGGTGGCTTATACCCGTGATGGTAGCTTCAAGCTGTCTCAAAACGGCGAGCTGGTGAACAGTGCTGGATATCTACTGCAGCCCCAGATCGTGATTCCTCAGGAAGCAGCGAGTATTTCAGTGGGTACCGATGGCACCGTCAGCGTTGAGCTCGCCAATGGCGGCGGCAACCAGCAAATCGGTCAGATTCAGGTGGCGCGATTTATCAACGCATCAGGTCTTGAGTCCTTAGGCCAGAACTTATTCCGAGAGACTCAGGCCAGCGGCCCCCCCATCGTCTTAGTGCCCGGTGAACAGGGCGCAGGTCGAATTGCTCAGGGCATGCTCGAAGCCTCAAACGTCAACGTGGTGGAAGAGTTGGTCAATATGATCGAAACCCAGCGCGCCTACGAAGTGAACTCCAAGGCGATCTCCGCCGTGGATTCCATGCTGCGTTTCTTGAACAATAATTTGTAGGCCGAATCATGAACTACGCTAAAGCATTGATGCTGCTGGCTAGCCTGACGGTGGGTAGTGGCTGCGCCGCGCCCCAAGTGGCTCCGCTGCTACCAGAGCGAGCCTTTGAGCCCATTACGCCGGTGATGCCCGCTGAAATTACCTCGGTGACAGGCTCGATTTTTGCCGACAGCAATGCCCGCTACCGATTTGGGTTTAAGAAGAACTTCCAGGTTGGTGACATCATTACCGTGGTCTTGACTGAGGCTACTCAAGCCCAACGCCAAAGCGGTGTTGAAACCACAAGGGAAGGCGCCAACAGCCCGCTTAAAGCCCTGCAGGGGGCGTTCGCCCTAGACAGCAATCGCGTTAAGAGAGCAGCTAAGGCCATCCCCTTCGATGATCTAAAGATCGAATCAAAAGGTTCTGGTACGGCGAATCAGGCTGCCTCCTTGAGCGGCGCCATCGCGGCGACGGTGATTCAAGTGCTCCCGAACGAAAGTTTACTGATCAAGGGCCAAAAGCGTCTGACCTTGAGCGAAGGCAGCGAAACCATTCAGCTCCTTGGTTTAGTGGATCAACGCGACGTGCAGCCCGATAACACCGTGCTGTCATCGCGACTTGCTAACGCTCGAATTTCCTACGAAGGCTCCGGAGACCTATCCGCTGTCGCCAAGGTGCCTTGGGGTACCAACATTGTGAATAAGGTATGGCCATTCTAATGATCGCTCATCGTATAAATTTCCTAAGCCTCGCTTTGGCCCTGATCTTGCAGCCCCTGTTCATCAACAGCGCCATGGCGGATCGGATAAAAGACCTAACGTCTGTTGCTGGCGCCAGACCAAACCAGTTGATGGGTTATGGGCTGGTAGTCGGTCTCCAGGGTACCGGCGACAAGGACAAGATTTCTTTCACAGCCCAAAGCTTAAAGAAGGTGTTAGACCGTTTGGGAGTCGACGTTGACGGACCAATATCAAACTATGATTTGTTCAGTCGCGGCGTCGCTAATCTCGCCTACGATAAGACCAAGCTGGACAACGTTGCCTCGGTTTTGGTGACGGCTACCCTACCGGCCTTCGCTAAACCCGGTCAGGCAGTTGACGTAAATGTTGCCACCATTGGTCTTGCCACCAGCCTGCGCGGCGGCAATTTGATTCTTACCGAGCTTCGGGGTGCTGATGGTCAGATTTATGCCTTAGCGCAAGGTCCATTGACCACCACAGGTATCGAAGTAAATGCAGCGGGTTCTGAAATCAACATCGGTGTACCCACCACCGCTCGAGTGCCCAACGGCGCCCTGATTGAGCGCGCGGTAGAAACCCCCTTTGGAAAGTCTGAATTTGTCGTGCTCAACGCCCATCAGACGGACTTCACCACGGTGAGCGCCATATCCGATGCAATTAATGAAAAATTTGGGGTTGGTACAGCCAACCCGCTTGATGCCCGATCCGTAGCAGTACGAGCCCCTCTTGGCTTAACCGAGCGTGTGGGCTTCTTGAGCATGATTGAAAACATTGATGTGATTCCCGGCGAGCCAAAGGCCCGGGTGGTAGTGAATTCTCGTACTGGCACCGTGGTTATCAGTCGCACCGTCAAAGTAACAGCGGCAGCGGTCACTCAAGGCAGTTTGTCTGTGTCTATCGCCGCGACCAATGAAGTCGTACAGCCCGAGGCTGGCTTGTTTGGCGGTGGTGGTGAGGCTGTAGAGGTTCAAAACGCCGATATCGAAGTGACAGAAGAAGTGAATCCCATGTTCTTGTTCCAGCCTGGTGTGGACTTGCGCGATATCGTAGAAGCGGTAAACCAAGTCGGTGCAAGCCCGTCGTCGCTGATCGCAATTTTAGAGGCGCTGAAAAGTTCCGGCAGCCTCCGCGCTGAACTTTTGGTGATTTAACCAGCATGACGGACTCCATTTCACCTGACCCCCAAATGACCAGTGCGTTAGATTTCGCTGGGCTCGCACAAATGCGCGCCGGGGCGGTCCAAGGCAAAGAAAAGGTCACGAAGGAAGTCGCCCAGCAGTTTGAGGCGATCTTTATCAACATGATGCTCAAGTCTATGCGGGAGGCTACCGAGCGCTCCGGCTTGCTGGATTCCGAGGCAACAAAAACCTATGAGTCTATGTTCGACCAGCAAATGTCCACGGATTTGGCGGGTAAGGGCACCTTTGGCATCGCACAGGCCCTGCAAAATCAGTTGAACTTAGACCCTCGTAGCAAGTCGTCTAAGGGCTTCATGCCCCTCGTGCAGACCCAAGGCATGCAGCTTCGGCAGCACGAAAGCAGCTATGAGTTGCAGAGAGCACCCCGCTCATCATCGTTTCCCAGAGGTGAGCAGTGACAGATTTACTTTCAATTGGCAGCTCTGCTGTTCGTAATAGCCAACTGGCGTTATCAGTTGTCAGCAACAACATTGCCAATGTAAACACTGACGGTTACGTACGTCAGGATTTGAATTTGCAGGAAGGCTTGCCCACCAAGAACGGGTTGTTCTTCCTGGGTAGTGGCGCCATTGCGGACGGCATTCGCCGAGCCTACGACGGTCAGGTGGAATCGTCATTGCGCATGAGCATCAGTGACTTGAATGCCCAGTCGCCACTGATTGCCAACACAGAGCGGTTGATCAATGTATTTGGTAACAAAAACGCTTCGCTAACCCCGGCTCTTGGCGGGTTCTTCGACAGCTTACGTGCCCTCAGCGTCGATGCGTCCTCGGAGGTTCTGCGCAACCAAGTGGTGAGCAGCGGCCAGACCCTTGCTTCCCGGTTCAATGGTTTAGCGACACAATTAGACGGCTTAGACGATGAAACCCGTCGCATGGCCGAAGACAAAGTGGGCGCTTTCAATGCCCTTGCCGAGCAACTGGCAAGCATCAATACCAACCTACAAAAAACCTCTGACGTGACCAAGCAGCCTGCCAACTTGATGGACAGCAGGGATCAGGTGCTGCGGGATATGGCCCAAATCACCCGGATCTCCGTCAGTGAGAGCGCCAATGGCACCGTCTCGGTGGGCATTGGGGCCAATGCCGGTAATGCGTTGGTCGTAGATGGCCTAAGCGTCACGCCAGTGGGCGTTAACTTTCTGCCAGCCACACCCAGTCGAACAGAGCTCTTGCTGAATCCCTATGAGAACCCCGTAAATTTATCAGGTCTTATTGGTGGAGAGCTTGGCGGTATTTTGAACTTCAGAGATCAAATGCTTGCGCCGGCGATGAATCAGCTGGACGACATAGCCTCAACCTTCATCAAAGAAATTAATGATGCTCACGCTAAGGGCATGGATCTTAGCGAGGGACCGGGCAAAGCGTTATTCGCCAGCGAGCCAGAGTTCGTTATCGACTACAGCATGGCTAAAAGTGGTGTCTCGGTAGCGGTGGCTGTAGATCAGGCGTCGACAGCAAACCTGCGGCCTTTAGACATTACCTACGATGCAAGAAACACGCGCTGGGTTGCTGAAGATACGTTGTCGGGGCTTCGTTACACGTCAACGGGTGCGCCAGCACAAATCGCGCTCAACGGCTTAACGGTGACCATCAATGGTCAAGCACAAACCGGCGATATTCTGCGTTTAAGTGGCGAGGATCGGCCTGCACGCAGCATCAAAATCGCAGTAGAAGATCCCAATGCCATCGCCGCAGGTGATCTGTTTCGTATATCGAAAAATGTGGCAAATACCAGTGACGCCAACGCAACTATTCGCTTGGTAGATTCCGCTGTAGCAACGACGACGATACCCCAACTAGATACGTTGCTGGTGAACAACATCAACCAAGACGCAGCGCTCTCAGTGAGCACTAGCTATTCTTTGGCCAAAACCATCCTCCCTGCGGGCACATCAAACCTTGCACTTACCATGTCCAAGGTAGCAAGTAGCGATGCAGAGCTTCAGGTATTCACTCGAGATGGCCGTCATCTTTTCGGCAGCGCGTTAAGCGATGCCCAGCGCAGCGTCATGCTCAGTGATCAAAACGGTTTCGTTACCGGCAGCACCTACAGCGATAGTTACTTGAATGGCGCGACCTCCTATCTCGATAACACTTGGGCCATAGGCGCTAGTGCCGGGGCAGTGATCGATACCTTGGATGATGGAAGTTCCGTAGTAACGGCAGAGGCCATATTGCGCGGCGGCGCCTTACCGAGCTTGACGAATAACAGCGGCAGCACCATGACGGTGATCGCGGCCGGAGCCTTAAAACTGGACGGTTCCCCATTGCCCGCTTTGGAACTGGCAAACGGCGCGAGCTTGTCTACAAGCGATGTCGCAAACTGGCTGAATACCGCAATTTCCGCTGCAGGCCTAGCTGTCAGCGCGGGGACACAAAACGAAATACGCATACCTGCGGCGGAGATTTCCGCTACATCTGGCACTTTGAATATCAACGGCGTCAGCGTGCACGACGCCACTGCCATTGCTGATACGACAGAGTTGGTGAACAGCATTAATGCGCAAACAACCAGCACTAACGTTGAAGTTCGATTGGACTTTGATGGCGCGCTGATCCTGTCTAACGTGCAAGGGTCGGAAGGTCAGACCATTTCTCTTGGCAGCAGTAGCTCCGTGTTCACCAATATTTCTGGTGATATTCAAGCCGGGGTAACCCTCACGGCAACTCGGGCATCTGGCGATACCAGCCCGCGTGATGTGGCGCTAACACTGTCTGAAACCGGCAGTGCGGCAGATCTGGCGCGTTTAGGGTTTACCACGACCTTCCAAACAAGCGATGCCCTGAGTGAGGATCTCATCGTCTTTACCACGGGTTCCGTGGGCAACACCGCTGCCATAAGTGCCAGCTACAAAAGTGGAGAAAGCGATTCGCTTAGGCTGCGATCCTCCACCCTTGAAATCAGTTTTACGTCCGATTCGGTTTATCAAATTCGGGATACGGCTAGCAGCACCGTACTGGCGCAGCGCAGCTATGTGGCCGGGCAGCCCATTGTCTATCAGAACTTGCAGGTAACCTTAGACAATGTGCCCGCTAGTGGAGACGTATTTAGCATCGATGACAACAGCGATGGCTTTGGCAGCAATGAGAATTTGCTGCGGCTCATCGACATTGAATCGGCCAAGGTCTTAGGCAACAACGATACCTTGCATGAGTCCTATTTGGGTTTGTTGAACCAAGCGGGTACTACGGCTCGTCAGGCCCAAGTAACCCAAGAAGCCTTGCAGGTGGTTTATGAACAAGCCAATGAGAGTCGGGACCAGATTGCCGGTGTAAACCTTGATGAAGAGGCCGCCAACCTGATTCGGTTCCAGCAGTCTTATCAAGCTTCCGCACGCATGATCCAGACCGCCAACCAGCTGTTCGATGCCATTCTGCGGCTCTAAGGAAAGCGTATGAAAATTTCTACCGCACTCAACTTTCAACGGTCCCTGAACACCATGCAGGAGACCCAGAATCAGGTTTCTAAAACTCGAGAACAGTTAGCAACGGGCAAAGAGATTGTGCGCCCCTCGGACGACACGATAAAAGTCAGCGCTATTGAGAACTTGGATCGAGCAATCGCCAAGGAAGACACCTATCAAACGGTTATGGGGCAACTCAAGGATCGTTATCAACAAGAAGAAACGTCTCTGACCAATGGCTCGGATATTCTGGTCCGCATTAAAGAGCTCGCATTGCAGGGCGCCAACGCCACTTTGTCTGCTAAGGATCGCGAAATCATCGCGGTAGAAGTGCAGGGACTGCGCGATGAACTGTTGAGCATTGCGAATAGCCGCGACGTCAACGGAAATGCAATCTTTGCTGGTGGCAACACCGAAGCGGATGCATTCCAAACTCAGGCGGACGGTAGCGTGGTATATCAAGGCGATGCACGCCAGACCATGGTCAATGTCAGCGACGCGCGTCAGTTAGGCAAAAACCGAAATGGACTGGATGTGTTTTCATCCGCCGATCGCACAATTGCTGGAAGTCCGGCAACTTTTACTGTCGCGGTGAATGATCTTTCGATTTTCAATGCGGCCGAAACATTGACCGACGGCACGACGAGTATTGCGCTGGATCACACTGGCAGCAATGCGCCCACCGACGCCCAAGACCTGCTCACGGACATAACCAGCCACGCCAACTATGAGGCATTTGCTTATACCGTGGATTTGGCTGGCGACAATCTTGTCTTCACCGCCAAGACTAATGAACAGATGGATGCAGGAACGGGCCCAACCTTTGATGCCATTGCAGTAAACGATGGGGATGCCGGAGTTGCTGATCGAATTGAAGGCGTCGGTTTCTTTGCGACCCTAGACGACTTTGTTACCGGTTTGCTGCAAAACGATACTGCAAATATTCAGCGGGCCCTGGGTGAGGTGACCCAACTGCACGACGGTCTGGCATTGGCCATCGGAAAAGTGGGCAGCGAGATTCAAAGCGTTGAAACCCAGATGGAGATCAATGCGGACAGCCGACTGCGGATGCAAAGCATGTTGTCCAATGAAGAAGATCTGGACTACGCGGAAGCGATTACGCGCTTTAATCAGGAAATGACGCGACTGGAGGCGACGCAAACGTCCTTTGCCAAGGTGGCCCAGCTAAGCCTGTTCGAATACCTCTAGGTTTAGACGTTTTTCCGTAAGCTTTGAGCGCTAGGCCAACAAGCCTTCGGACAATTCTGAGGTATTGTGCGCTGGGTTAGATGGCGCCGATGTGGTGGGCATCAATAACGTTTCCCAGCCTTTCTGCAAATCACAAACTAAAAGTCTCAGTTCCTGAAGGTCTTCTTCCAGTGGCAGCTGCATGCTCTGTTCCATGGAGCGGTCCAACATGCCAAAGAAATCGTTTAGATGACCCACCAATTGCGGGTCTGGCAGCTCCTGAAAGCTACGCTCTAAAAAGCGCATAAGATTTTTTGCATGTCGTAAAGACGTAGCGGCAGAGGCGTGGCGTTGAGAATGGGCATTACGCTCAGCAATCGCCAAGCTGTTAATTAGCGAATCGAACAACCAGCGAATTTCCTGCTGCTTGTCTTCGCTGAATACAGCGAGGTTCTGAATGTATTGCGCAAAATGTGACACGTGAAACCTAAATTCTTTGCCTACACCCTCTAGTCGGGAAAATTCCAAGGATCTTTAGCGTTTTCTGCAATAAAGCCCGAATTTTCGTTGGCAATTCGTCACATTCAGCCTGGGCAGTTACCGTAGTCCGACTCGAAACAGTTTCTCGCCAGTTCTGTGGCCTTTTCCTGAACGCTTTGAGACAACTGCATTTTGCTGAATTCCAAAATGCTATCCGCGTCAGGGTATCCATTCATTTTGCTGACCATGCCCCAAATAAAGGCCTTTAACGGTTCGGTTTTTTCTGCTGGATGGCCTTCTCCGCCCTGAAACATAAGCGCGGTCATGAACTGTCCCTGAGGGTTTCCGAGCTTGGCGGCATCTAAAAAGTGTACGCGAGCTCTTGCTGGATTGGTTTTGACCCCATGGCCTTGATAGTAAATCAGCCCCAGCATGTAGTGAGAGTCCGGCAGCTCTTGGGACGCAGCATCGGTAAAGTACCGCTTGGCGGCGACGTAGTCCTGACGCATGCCGTAGCCCTGAAACGCCAACATGCCAAGGTTGTGCTTGGCCTCAGCGGAGTTTTGGGTCGCCGCTTTCTTGTACCACTCAATGGCTCGGGTATAGCTCTGCTTGACGCCGTAGCCGTGCTCGTAGAGGTAGGCAATGTTGTTCTGGGCCTCGGATTCGCCGTCTTGGGCCAAGCCTTGCCAGGCCCTAAAAGCGGTAGCGTAGTGTTCGCGCTCAAGGGCCTTCAGACCGGCGCTGAACGGTTCTGCCAATGCACTGCCAGAAAACACGGCATGGCACCAGAAAATACCGGTGATCACCCATATTGCTGGCCCAGTTCTAGTTGCCATCATTGCTGTCTTAAGCCCGCCTGTATCTGTAGTACCTTGTTGAAAATATCGCCCTCGCTAAGGGCGTCTACTAGGCGACCATTATCAACCACAGGAATGCTTTCGCCAACGAACGTACTAGCCGTGGTCATAGCAGTGTTTAAGTTATCGTCAGCAGCCAGGGTGGTTGGACTCGCATCCATGGCCTGGGTCAGGGTGGTGGCATGGGACAGGCTGTGGATGTCGATCTTTCCTAGCAATCGGTCCTGTTCGTCGCAAACATACGCCTCGGTGGCTTGGGCGTCAGCAAGTGCTCGTTGGGCGTTGGGCACAGACACTTCTGGGCTGAGCCGCACAAATGAGCCGCCCTGTATTTCGTTAACCGGCGTAAGTGCCAGTTCAATGTGTTCCTGTCCTTGTCGCAGGTCGACCCCCCGATCCAGTAGCTGTCGATCAAAGTAGGACAGCCCAAAGAAACGCAGGGTTAGCACCGAGCACAGAATGACGCAGAGCATCGCGCTGAGGCCGTAGGCATAACTGCCGGTCAGTTCAATCACAATCATGATGACGGTAAGCGGCGCTCCGATAACCGCCCCGCCAACGGCGGCGATGGCTGCTACGGGCAGAGCAAAGCTCAGGTGTGGTTCTAGGCCCGCGGCGACGGCCAGGTATGCGGCGATACCTCCGGTGCTGGCGCCCACAAATAAGGCCGGACCAAATACACCACCGAAAAAGCCAGCGTTTAAACAATAGGCGGTGACAAAGATTTTGGCGAACAACAACATCACCAGCATGCCTAGGGTGAATTCGGCCCCAATCATTTGATTGACCTGAACCAGTCCCAGCCCGGTTACGTCAGGCAACACAACGCCTACGGTGCCGACGACTAGTACGCAACTGCAAATGAGCTTGGGCATGGACCAGCCGGACCGGCCGGCTAGGTCACGGCCTTTGCGGATAGCAGCCATATAGGCGATGGCACTGCCGGTGCTCAATATGGCGGTCATAATTAAATACGGGATCAACGGTTGCAGCTCTATGGGCATGTCCGGCACTGAGAAGGTTGGCTCGATGACAAAGAAAGCCTGATTGGCCGCGTAAGCAACAATCGACGCCACGGCAATGGGGGCGATGGCGCCAATAGAGATGCGACGCAGCAGGGCCTCGTGGGCAAAAAGTACCCCGGCGATGGGCGCATTAAAACCAGCGGATATAGCGCCGGCCACGCCGCAGGCGATGAAGACTCGACGATCGATCTTGATGCGGATGTATTTCAGTAAGACCTCGGTCATGGTGGCACCAAAGTGAACAAGAGGGCCATATTGACCCACTGATCCGCCACCACTGGCGGCGACAAAGGCCGCAATGGTTGAGCCCATGCCCACCCGAACATCCAAGGGCTCACGACTTTGTTGCACAGCATAAATACTGTCTGCAGGACCAGACCAAACGGTAATACCCAGCATCCGCCGTACTAAGAAAATCAAACCAGCGGCGATTCCCAGAGTAAAATAGATATCCAGATTAAATACATGGCCACCCAGTTGAATCGCGACAAAGCTGTCGATACGGCTGGTGTTTAAAAACCAGCGCGCGCCTTCAACAAAGCTGTTGGCCACTACGGCCATTACCAATCCCACCACAACAGCGAGTAGGAATTGGCTGGCAATGTCGATGAGAATGTCGGCAGGCCTAGTTGCCCCACCCTGCTCAAACGGTTGCTCGGTCATCTCGGGTCCCCTCAGTTCTTGTTCTTTTGTGCGGTCCCTGCTGCATTCGGCACCTGCCCTGCCCGCCTGATGCTTCTACCTGTACCGCGCTCCTACAAGATTTTCAAGCCATCAAGGTCGGGGTTTGGGTTGAAAGGCCATACATTCGCGTCCGTCACTCTGCCTTACCTCGATGCAGGGCAGCATGCGACTTTTGAAATTTAGCGACCGGCACAGATAGGGAAAATTCTTATCCCAACTGGTATTGAAGTGCTTACATTGCCAGCAGCTGACCGCTGACTGGGTTGTTGCTGATTTATCATTCATTGCCATTTCCGGAAATCTGCGTGGTCTGGCCATCCATGTCCAGCACCACTGTACTGTGGCTTTGCCTTGCTTTTAACTGGGCCGTGTTCTCAATCAGTTCGTTTAATGTCTCTGGTCGTAAGCCTAAATCGTTACCCATCCGGCGTAATCGCTCGGTTTCATCTTGGGTCAAAATACCGTCTTCTAGGGCCTCGGTGACACTGGCCTCCAGAGATCGGCGAGAGCTGCGCAACTGGTCGGAAAAGCTGGCCGCTAGGATGCCCGAGGGCAAGGCGACCATGCCAATGCCCAATATGGTCACCACGGACCCCAAAATTTTACCCAGGGTGGTCATGGGTATGGCATCACCGTAGCCAACAGTGGTCAGCGCAGCCATAGCCCACCACATGGCTTGGGGGATGGAGCCAAAGGCTTCCGGCTGGACATCCCGTTCGACAACGTACAACGCAGAAGCCGCCAAGGTCAGAACGATCAACATGATCAAAAAGGTACCGGTGAGGTTTTTACGTTCGTCGTAGAGAACGTTCAGCAAGATGTCTAAGGAGGCAAAATACCGGATGAGTTTAAAGACTCGGAATAATCGGAGAATTCTTAGGAATCGTAAGTCCAGTCCCGGCATCAGAACCTGAAGAATGGAGGGTAGAAAAGCGACCAAGTCGATGATCGACATGGGTTTGAGCATATGGCGAAGGCGCTTGCCTAGATTGCTTGGTTGGCCCTGAGCCTGTGTCGCGGCATTGACTGGGCCAGGCGATTCGACGCAGACCCAGACCCTTAACAGGTATTCGATTAAGAAAAATATACAGGACACCAACTCGATCAAGAAAAAAGTAGGGCCGTAGGCGGCAGCATAGGCGGGAATGGATTCCAGAATAATCGCGATTAAATTGATAGCGATCACGCCGACGACCAAGGAGCTGATCACAACCGATACTGGATCGGTGCGGTCGTATTGTTCTAACGCATGATAGAGGCGCTGCCGAACGCTGCCAAAAAGAGCCATTTGTGTCCTCGGTCAGTAGGGCGCATACGAATATGCCGGTAAACCGCGGGATAAGACACTACCCGTCGATAAGAATTTCAATACGTCTGTTTTGCGCCCGACCGGCAGCGCTGTCGTTGTCACTGACGGGTTTGGTATCAGCGTAGCCGAAAACGCTCACGCGTTGACTGTCTATGCCGTTATTTGCGAAGAAAAAGTCTGCCACCGCTGCCGCTCGGGCAGCCGATAAATCCCAGTTCGAGTCAAATCGCTCGCTAAAGGCAATGGGGATGTTGTCGGTGTGACCGGAAACCTGCACTTGTCCGCCAACGTTGGCAACGGACTCACCCACATTGCGCAGGGTATCCAAGAAGCCGGTTTGCAGCTCGGCGTAGCCGGACCGGAACGAGTTAGCCGCCGACAGGCTGATCATGATTTGATCGCCAACTTTCTCAACGGCAGCCAGTCCTTGCTGAATCTCTGCGCTTAAGTCGGCGCGCAGAGCTTGATATTTATCGTCCAGTTCCTGAGTTTTGCGCGCTTGCCGCAGCATCTGGTCCTCGCTGTCCGAGGTCAGGTATTCAACCTCAAGCTCGGTTTCCATGAATGCTTGGGACTCCGCGACCTTGGCAAAGATTTGCAGCTCTTGGGCGTCAAGTTCGCCGTCGCTGTTTTGGGTACCCACTTCTTGTCGAGTATTGCTGTCAGTATCCTCGTTTACGGATACGGTGATTTTGCCGTTTTCCTCGCTAACAGCTACCTTGCCCCGGGCGATTTCGGTGGCAAAGGTGCGTTTTAGGTTTTCAATATCGCTCAACGTCTCGGACTGGCTAACGTCTCGGTTCTCTTCCAGCTCTTGTTCCGTGGGGTCCTCGTTAGTGGTGTCCTCTTTGGCTTCCATGCCAGGAGGCGTTTTGGTGCTGTTGTATTGGGTGGCAATGATGGTCTTGCCCACGGGAGCTTCTGTGCTAGGTTTGTTGCGTTGAACGCCAAACGCGTCGCTCATGGTACCTTCCATCATCTTCGTGATGGATGGGTCGTCCATTTCCGTAAACGACAGGATCAGTACGAAGAACGCCATTAGCAAAGTAGCCATGTCCGCAAATGTCGCCATCCAGGCAGGCGCCCCGGCTTCGCAGGCCGGACACTCCTTGGCTTTTTTCTTTTTGGGCTCATTCGGTTCTTCCGGCTCGGCTTCGTCAGCCTCTTCGATGGGTTGTTCAACCACCTCTTCTTCCGGCTCCTGCGCACCCTCAATGTTCGGATCTTCGTTCTCTTCAGCCATCAACAATGACCTCGATTCGTCGATTACTCGCACGACCTGCGGCTGTGGCG
This sequence comes from Pseudomonadales bacterium, assembly GCA_029248675.1. Classification (GTDB taxonomy): domain Bacteria; phylum Pseudomonadota; class Gammaproteobacteria; order Pseudomonadales; family Azotimanducaceae; genus UBA4421. The sequence continues at coordinate 14,887 of JAQWIX010000106.1, forward strand.
TTGTCGGCAATGGGCTCGCTGTCCGCTAGCCCGGTTATGGTTACCCGCCCCGGCTGCAATTGAGAGTTATCCAGCAAAAAGTTTGCTACCGCAGCTGAGCGGGCAGACGAAAGATCCCAGTTGGAACGGAAGCGTTCGCTGAAAGCCACGGGAATGTTATCGGTATGGCCTTCCACCCGTACCAGACCGCCGGTGTTGTTTACGGCGTTGCCCACACTTACCAGAGTCTGGGTAAAACTTTGCTGCAATGCCGCGCTGCCCGATGCGAAGCTGTCTTGTTGCCCAAGTCGGATAATCACGCTGTCGCCGTCGCGCTCAACCTCTGCTAGCCCTTTTTCGATTTCCCGACTCAGTTCCGCGCGGATAGCCTCGTATTTGCTGCTGGCTTCGCTGGATCGACCTTCGGCCTTGGCATCGCCTGGGTTCTGTCGTTTTACCACCACGTTGCTGCTGATGTTCTGTTGCACGTCGCTGATGGCTTGTGCAATGTCTAACGTGCGTTGGGGAATGCGGCCGCCTTTGCCCATTCCCTCTTCACTGCTATTGCTTTGGTTAGATGCCTCAATGATCTCCACCACTACGTCCTCGCCGCGAATGCTTACCGTTACTTGGCCCTGCTCTACTTCATTTTCCATGGCCTCAAGAACCTGCTGGTATTCCGCCTGGGTCTCCAATGGCGCATCTTGGAAATCCTTCATCTGTACGACGTTTTGCTGGGTGGGGTCTTTCACGGACTGAGTGTCTTGGGGAATTACCGTCGGCGCCGCTTCGGAAAGGGTGAAGGTGCTGTCGAGAATGGTTTCAGCCATAGGAATGGCCACTCTTGGCACCACTCGGTCAACACCAAAAGCCAGCTTAACCGAGCCAGCGACCTGCTCGAACTTGGGCACGTTAACGCTGGCGAAAGACAGGATCAGAACGAAAAACGCCATCAACAGTGTCGCCATGTCAGCAAAGGTAGCCATCCAAGCCGGGGCGCCCACTTCGCAAGCGGGACATTCCTCTTCTTTTTCCTTGGGCGGTGGTGGATCAGCAGGCGGCTCGTTGTTGCCAGTATTTTCCTCAACCTGATCCGGGTCTAGCTCACCTTCGTTATTTGTGTCTTGAGCTTCAGCCATGGGGGCACTGCCGCTATAGGCCTTCTAATGCCGCACGATCGCCCGGAGCCAGTCGAGTCGCCATCAGGTCAGACAACGAGTGGGGATTCATTCCACTTTGGATGCCCATGATGCCTTCCACTATGAGTTCACAGTTCTCAGTCTCATCTTGAGAATAACCTTCCAGTTTTTCCGCAATGGGCTTAGCCAGTACGTTAGCGAAGAAAGCACCATAAAGCGTGGTGAGCAACGCGATCGCCATAGCTGGGCCAATGGCCTTGGGGTCGCTCATATTTTGCAACATGCCTACCAAGCCAACGAGCGTACCGATCATGCCCATGGCCGGCGCTATGTCAGCCCAAGAGCGCCACATCATGGCAGCATTGGCGTGGCGACTTTTCATAAGAACCAGTTCGTTCTCGAGGCTCGAGACGATGATTTCCGGCGGCGTACTGTCCACCAGTAGTCCGATGCCCTTGGCGAGGTATTGATTTTTGATGTCCTGCCCTTCCAAGGCGATCAAACCGTCTTTTCTAGCGATATTTGCCATTTCGATGATTTGCTCGATCAGGTCCGCAGGTTTGTCTACGCCGACAAAAATGGTCTTCATGATCACCTTAGACCACATGGCGATGAAGTCACCCAGACGGGAGCGCATCAGCAGCACCAAAATCGAACCACCCAAGACGATGGCGATGGAGGTCACGTCGATGAACGCGTTGATACCTGCAGCGTTGTCCATGGCCCACACAATGATGCCTACTGAGGCCAAAAGGCCGATAACGGTTGCTATATCCATATGATTTCCATTGGCGTGTTATTGCTGGGCGGATCTTCCGCCATAAATTACATGTAAACAATCGGTTGATCGTGCATATACTTTAAAGCATCAATCCTCTGTGTGAACAGCATCGGCAAACAGCGTGGGGGACATGTCGTTAAGGACGGTTACATGACACATCGAGAATCTGTTTTACAAAGCCGCACAAGTCAGCTGATTTGCGGTCGGTGGCGTCAGCTGAGCGTATTACTTGCAACCCTAGTTCTGGGTGGTTGCGATTTCTCCCGAGTGGAGGTGTCTTGTTTGGAGCATATTCCCAGTGGAGATACCGGGCGCTTCATTGACCAGGGCAACGGCATCGTGCTGGACCCACAAACTCAACTTCAGTGGTATCGCTGCGCTGTGGGACAGCGCTACACCGAGCGGGGCTGCGCCGGATCGCCGCTGTTAATGACCTGGCCTGAAATTGATGGTTATTTGAGTGAGATCAGCGAAAAAGCCGGTGAAGATTGGCGTCTGCCCAAGGCTAGCGAGTTCATGGCGCTGGGTGAAAGCAGTTGTATCAACCCAGCCCTGAATCCCAACGTTTTCCCCAATGTCGCCATCGACAATCACTGGGTAGTTGGGGAAGGCATCAAGGAAGGTGAACCCTGTGGGATTTATACCTACAAGGGTACTCGGTCTTGTCGCTTATTCAGTGAAAACTATCGACCCTTCTTTATGGTCAAGGCCCGGTAGCCAGACCATAAGTGGCATCTGTCGCTAGGTAACGGTTTGCCAAGCTTCGCGCAGTTCTGACATGGCTTCATACAGCTTGTCGATGCTCTCGCTGTCTTTATCACCCTTGGCTTTGAACAAGCTGGCGGCGATGGAGGTATAGGTGTCGTAGAGGCTTTGTGCCACGTCACCACCTTGCTCCATATCTAAAACGCCGCGCAGGGCTATAACGATTTGCAGAGCGTGGGTGGTGGCCTTGTCGAAGGCCTCGTTTTCCTCACGAGCGAGGTTTTCGTTGGCTTGGCGCAGGAGTACGCAGGCTTTATCAAAAAGCATGGTGACCAGTTGTGCCGGGCTTTGGGATTCGGTCTTGGTTTCGACATCAATGTTGCTGTAAGCAGCCAGTGCGGATTTTCGATACATCTTTTTTTTGTCCAAGAGAGTCTCGCGCTGACGGGATGTCAGCACCTTTTACCTATTAAACAAATCGGATACAAGTGGCGCAGCTTTAGGGGTTTGTGCAGGTACGCCACTTGCATCCGGTTTAAAGGGTGAATCAAGGTCGCGAATCTCGAGAATTCGCAGACTAGGTGCTTTGGTCGATGAACGTACCCACCATCCTTGTGAGGTTACGCATGAAGGACAGCAGCTCTTCGGCTGGCATCTGGCGAATCACATCGCCGGAATTGGCATCTACTACCTTGACGACCCGCGTACCACTCGTCTCGTCGGTGATGAACTCTACTGAGCGGTTACGCAGATCCATCATGACCTGAATCTGCTCAAAGGATCGGTCTAACTCCTGCTGGGAAGCATTTGCGACAGACGCCTTTTCGGTTGGTAGGACGCGCTGGGCCTGAACGCTTTGCACCGGCTGGGTCTCTGCGGTGGGCCTCGGTGCCATGCTTGTCACGGCTGGGTTAGGTACTGCGCCAGAAGTAATGGATTCTACTGACATACTCTCTTCTCCTTGGGCTTCGTCGCCCTTCTTTCTATGGGTGAGCGCATCGTTATCTAGCAGCTCACGCGGTAATTACCCACGTTAGGTTGTGCTTCGGGTGTGGCTTAGCCCCGTAATACTTGCAGCACTATTTCCGTTGATGCGTTTGCCTGAGACAGCATGGACGCGCCGGCTTGTTGTAATACCTGGGCCTTGGCAAGGCGCGAGGTTTCCGCCGCGAAATCGGCATCCTCAATGCGCGAACGCGCACCGATGGTGTATTCCGTTACTTTCATGAGATTGGACACGGAATAGTCCAAGCGATTGGACAGCGTGCCAAGAGAGCCTCGCATGCCCGATACTCGCTCGAGCGCACCGTCTATGGTTGCTATCGAGTAGCTAGCCCCTATTTGGGTGGAAATATCGACCACGCCCACCGACAACAAAGCCGCTGTTTGCGTACCGTCAGCAAACCATGTGTCCGATGAACCATTGGTTTGTGCGACGGTGAAGCCTGTGGACGAGGTCATGCGCAGCGTTCCGGTAACGAGTGTCGAATCGTTCCCACCAGAAACGGCGAGAGAAATTGCACTCCCTCCCTCGGTGACTCCGTCGTTACCCACCGCTTTAACACGAAGATTGGCGAGCGCAGTCCCGTTCTCGATTCGAATATCGTCCCCGTCAGCGTCAGTCAGCAGTACTTTGTTTTCTGTTGTCGCAGACGCCATAACACCGGTTGTCGCAAAAACAGAGTTTATCTTTGCGACAGCGTCGCTAACGTCGCTGCTTGAAATTGCGAATGCTGCAGTCTGGGTGCCGTTTATTGAGATCTGATAGTTGCCGCTTGTGGCTGAGGCGGAGTACAGATGGGCGAAAGTTTTGGCTTGAGCGAAAACAGTTGTTGCTCCTGCCACTGAATTTACCTTTTTCGCAATGTCCTTGGCCGAGTCGTTTGCTGCGATGTCGATTGTTCTTGAATTTCCATTGCCTGCGACGACAATGTCATCAGCGTCGTCAGTATCGTTAGCGCCCGCGGAATAACCCGACGCAGCGGTATACGCGTCAAGATTATTCTGGCCGACAATGGTGTAGGCGCCCAGAAGAGAAGACTCTACAGAATCAATGGTAAAGGTGATCTCTTCTCC
>JAQWIX010000114.1 GCA_029248675.1 Pseudomonadales bacterium
ATGGCCGAAGCAGGCATCCGCGTGGGAAGACCCCGGTGGGTGCTGCATCGAGATATTTCCCAAGCCCATGTGCAGCAGATCTGCGATGGAATTCAGAGTTTCGGTAGCGCATAGGCAAACCACCAGACGCTACCTAAACGTCCACCCCATGGACGCTTAGGCCTGGGGTTGGTCACGGCTAGATCAGAAACACCAAGCCGACGATGGCTCCTGTGATTAAGTTCACCAAGGTGCCACAAAGAACGGATTTAGGCGCGATGATCAAAAACTCTTCTTTCCTTTCAGGCACTAGGATGGTCAATCCACCCAGCAAGATTCCGAGGCTGCCGATGTTTGCAAAACCACACAACGTGTAAAGCATGATCAGTCGTGAATGCTCTGAAAAGTTGTCGATGTTGGCGGCAAATTCAACGTAGGCAATGATTTCATTCAAGACGACCTTGGTACCCAGTAGCGATCCCGCAGCGCCAGCCTGATCCCAGGGAATACCAATAAGCCAAGCCAGCGGCGCAAAGACAAAGCCAAGCAACGATTGAATCGTGATGGTTTCCTCACCAGTGAGACCAGCCAGAATCATATTGCCAAGGGCCACAAAGCTAATCAGCACCAATAGCATCGCGCCGACGTTTACGGCCATGGCCAAACCGTCCTGGGTACCCCGAGTCAGCGCATCCATGCTGGAACTGTACTGCAGTTCAATTTGCGATGAAGAATCCGCCACGGTTTGGGTTTCTGGCACAAACAAGGGAGACAGGTAGAGGGCTCCAACGGCATTGATCATCGACGCACCAACGATATGACCCACCACGTCATCCAGCACCGAGTCCAAGAGCACCGCGAACAAAATCATCACCGACCCTGCTACCGTGGACATACCAAGGGCCATCACCGTAAAGAACTCCGAGCGAGTCAGTTGATTCAGATAGGCACGAATGACCAAGGGCGTCTCGATCATCCCCAAAAACAAACTTGCAGCACCTGCGGTTGCTACGGCGCCACTGACGTGGAAGGTTCGCCTCAACGCCCAGCTCAGGCCCTGCACGATGGCCGGCAATATCCGCCAGTGCCACAACAGGGCGACGACGACAGAAAAGACGGTTACTTGGGGCAGCACTCGAAAAGCAAAAAGATAGGGTGCCTCGGCCACAGATTTAACGGGGAAGTCTCCCCCACCCAAATAGCCAAACAAAAACACGGTGCCAGCTGTGCTGGCTTCTCCAATGGCATTCACAAAACCATTGATACCGATCAGAACTGCACTGAGCCAGGAGGAGTGTAAAAACAAAGCCGCTAAAATCGCTTGAACAAGCAAGCCCACCGAAATCAAACGCCAAGAAACGATGGATCGGTTTTCACTGCAAAGCCACGCCAAAATGAGGAGCACGCCGATACCGAGGATTGCTTGCATAGCGTTATCTAGTCCTGAATGAGAAAAAGGGTGATGACGTGGTTGCCGGCAATGCGCCAGTGTCCAATCCCGGATTCTAGCGCGTTGTTGCCCGAGTGAGCACCGTGATAACGAATTCGAAACTCTTGGTTTTCCCAATGCAGATCAATGCTGGCCTGATGAAAGCCGATAAATTCTCCGACTAATGGGTAAATGGCCTTATAACCGGCTTCCTTGGCGGAAAAAGCCACCGCTGGGGCACTATCCGGCAGTGAGGCTAAGGTGGATATCTCATCGGGCAGAAACAAGCTGTTGTGTAACTTTGGTGTCACCCGGTCAACCGTCTCCACATCCACGCCGATGCTGCGCCAGAGCGTGGTTACCCCTGCCAGTGCCAACTGTTGGCTGTGACTGATGCTGCCGCTCAGCCCCTGGGCCCAAACCGGTACCCTTCCCTGCTGCAGCACAGGATACTTGGGAAGACCCAACAGAGTTTGGGCTAAATGTGCACTGTGACGGCCGCAGGTAAAATCCCTGAGCCGACTGCCTTTCATACCCGCGGCTAAGGAGATCTCCCCATCCAACAACTCTCCATCGGAATTTTCCTTGGATGTGAGCGCTAACGCGGTGGCCTGCATGGTTGGCCAGGCTAGCTTCTGAGCATCTTGGGCTTGTGGATCACAGTGCCAGTGCACAAAGCCCTCCTCGGCTTGACGACAAATACGAACTGGGCCCAATTGGTGCCCACGCGACAAGTGGCAAGGGTAATTCGCTAGTGACATTTTGGATAGTGGCACCAACCCACAAGGATCAGTATCCTGCGGCGCTTTCGAGCTCTTATGCTGAGCCTTGTCTGGCAAGCTCCGGTTTTATGCTACTAATCTGAATGTTGAGAAACGTAATATGTCCAATGTCATCTTGCTGAACGGTTGCTCCAGTGCGGGCAAGACCACTCTTGCCTGGACGCTGCAAAATCTGTTGAAAGAGCCCTATCAGCACGTGGCCTTGGACCACTTTCGCGACGGTATGCCGGGCAGAGTTAGGGGCTTGAACTCACCGGCGGGAGACCCCGGCGCCTCGGGCCTAAATGTGGTGCCCGGCAAAATCAACGACGAGTGGGTAACCCATATCCAGTTTGGTGACTACGGTGAGCGCGTCCTTGCCGGTATGCGGCGAACGGTGGCGACCCTGACCGAGCTTGGCTGTAACGTCATTGTGGACGATTTACTGTTTAAGCCCGCTTACCTGGAGGATTATCTGAACGTCCTAGACCCCCAAACAACATGGTTTATCGGCGTAAAATGCAGCCTTGATGTGGTCAAAGAGCGTGAAGCCCTGCGGCCCGGTCGCTTTCCCGGCACCGCCATTTCGCACTTTGAACAGGTCCATGCCCACGGCGCCTCTTATGATTTAGAAGTCGATACCAGTCACGCCAAACCCTCGGATGTGGCTCAGCAAATCATTGATCGTATGCAGCGACCAGCAGAGGCATTTCGCACTCTTAGATCTCGATAGCGCAAGATTTCACTTCTCTGCCCGATCTCGGTCCTCAAACTGAACACGATATATAGCGGTTTTGCGAAGCCCATCTTCCCGTTCATGGGTTAGGTAGGCTGTATCAGTGGAATCCTTGGCAAATGCTATGGCCTCCCGCTGTCCGGCAAAGGGTAGTCTGATGAGTTTTGCCGGCTGGCTTAGATCTTTGCGGTTAAACAAATACGCGTGCTCTAGGGTTGTTACTAACAAAAGATCGGCGCTGAGGGTCATACCCGTGGGCATGCCGATATACGGCCAATACGAGCCGTATAGATCCACCTGACGCATAGGTGGCTTGGAAAAATCTGTGAGCGCCGTGAGCAGTTCGGCCTGTAGATGGGCAGCACCGTGCCCAGTGTTGGCAGATTTTGAGGGTTCAGAGGACTCCAGAGATTCCATATCCAGAGATACCCGATAAAGCTCCGGAGGCACCGTTCGTTTGCTGAGCACCAACAGTTCTTGACGCTGGGTATCTACGGCCACGGCCTCAGCGTCTCTTGGACCTTCGGGGAAAGTAAAGTGCTGGACAAGCAAGGGTTTCAAACGCTGCTCAGCCGAGATTTGATCTAATCGGGGTTCTGCAACGACAGTGAAAGAGACGGAACTGCGTGCGGCGAAGTTGTCACCAATGTCGGCCACCAACAGATAATTTCGATCCCGCCATCGAAAGCTGGCCATGGCCTCCCAATCCAAGGGGTCTGACATATCGATAACCCAACTGCCCAAGTGCTGCCCATGGGGTGTCACGGCAAATATCTCAGGACCACTGCCGCTGTCGTTGATGGACCAGAGCACCCCAGCGTCGTAATGGCTGCTGGCAAGACCACTGGACTCATCGAGGCGTGGGGATTGAATATTTCCCATCCACTGCACCGTGGCAGGAAGCTCCGAGACAGCACTTTCGCTGTCAGACATCACCGGCAATGGCATCAAGCTCAAAGCAAAAAGCGTCGCTATGACCATGCTAACGAGGCTTCGATATGTCTGGTTCGCTGGGGACACGGTTGTTTCCTCTTTCACTATTTCCACGCATGTGCCGAACCACCGAAGACGCAGCCGGGACAAGTTTCGATGGTACCATCGACCACGAAGAGGTAAGGCGCGATCTTTTATGACGACTTCAAAACATAAGGTTTCCCAACTAGCTCAACTTCTTGGGCAGAGTCAAAACACCGTGTTTTTTACTGGCGCTGGCATAAGTACGGAATCTGGGATACCAGATTTTCGCAGTCCGGGCACGGGGCTTTGGAACAAAATAAAGCCCATTCAGTTTCAAGACTTTGTAGCACTTGAGTCCGCCAGGGAAGAATCTTGGCGTCGAAAGTTCTCTAACGATGTGATGACCCAAGCCGAACCCAATGCGGGCCACCGGGCTATC
>JAQWIX010000123.1 GCA_029248675.1 Pseudomonadales bacterium
CGGTGTCTCGGTAACACAACGTCACTTTTTGTAACAAAGCTATTGACACCCAAGGCCCCGTGTTTCATTTTCTCTCACCGCCCTGAATACCTAGTTCTGGGCGTCCGTCCTTAACGTAGGAGGTTTGGAGTCACGGTGAGAGTCATCAACGCCATCACAGGGTTCGCGCTGCTAGCGTTAGCAGTGCTGCACATCTTCATTCCGAAGACACCGATTCTCACCTTGATCTACTTGGGTGGTGCGGTGCTAGCACTGTCCAGTCTTCGTGCAAACATCGGCTTTGCCTGGGCCAGAGTGCTGGCCGTGGCCACCGTCATCGCCATGTTTTTTTACTTCGCAGCGTTTTTTCGCATCGTCGACCACTTCCACGAGCAGTGGTATCGCAGCGGTATGATGTTAGAGGCCGTCGGCATGCTGATTTCGGCCTTCGCTATGATTCCGGTGCTGTCGGTCTACAGCTGCTTTATGAAGAGCGAGGGTCAGGACGTTGGTGAGAACGATCGAGCCATTTTTGCTTGCCCAGAAGAGAACTCAAACCAAGGCCAAAAAGCCCAATAGTCTGGCCACCTCGTCACACGCGTTTCAGCTTCCCCCGATCGACATAAAGCCGCCCGGTTCCCACTGCACCCCGCATCAGGCTTGGCATAGGCGCTATACGGAACAAATCGCCATTTTCCCCGACAAGCTGCTGAGTCACTCCGGACTGTTTCGCCAGGGCGGCATTGGCCCGCATATGAGCCGCTTCGCCGTGCACGGGAATGGCAATTTTAGGTGCCAACCAGGTGTACATATGTGACAGCTCTTCAGCGTTTGGGTGTCCCGAGGCGTGCAAGGGCAGATTGCTCTGATCGGCGTGTATGACCTCAACACCGGCAGTACTGAAGCGCTCGCCCATGGCAGCGATTTTCGGTTCGTTACCGGGAATGGCCTTGGCGCTGTAAATGACACGGTCACCCCGGGTCAGTTCTAGGGTCGGGTGTCGGTTTGCGGCTAGTCGTGTCAGGGCTGCGCCGGGTTCGCCCTGGCTGCCGGTGGCTAAAATTAGGACCTCATTGGGGGGTAGATATCCGAGGTCGCTGGGGGGTATGGGATCAAAGCCCTCGTCGAGGTAGCCGCAGGCCTTGGCCGCCGCAGTCATGGAAATCAGTGATCGTCCCAGCAGGCATAGGTATCGGCCACTGGCTGCCGCCACATGGCCCAGGGTTTGTAGTCTGGCAATATTGCTCGCAAAGCAGCCTATAGCAACACGTCCGGTGGTACCTTTCACCAGTTCCAGCAAACCGTCGTAAAGATCCGCCTCAGAAATTGAATGCCCAACATTTTGCGCGTTGGTGGAATCGCAAATCACCGCATCCGGAGCCCGTTGACCGAGTCCTTGCCAAAGTGACTGGTCGAATGCTTCACCCACCACTGGTCCGGAGTCGATCTTCCAGTCCGCCGTGTGTACTACGGTTCCTGCGGCGGTCTCGATAAGCAAGCCATTGGTTTCCGGAGTGGAATGAGTAATCGGCAGCCACTGCAGATTGAATGGTCCCAGCGCTAGCTGTCCCCTGGGTTGGACAATCTTTATCTTGGCCGAAGAGCCCGCCTCCCTCAGTTTTGGTTTGAGCACTTGGGCGGTGAAGGGTGTCGTGTAGATGGGACATTGAAATTGGTCTGCTAGATACGGCAGGGCGCCGATGTGGTCCATGTGGGCATGGGTGGCCACAATCCCCACCAAGGACTCAACTCGGTCCAGAATAAATTGGGGGTCTGCCATCTGAACTTCGTTGCCATCCAGCGTTTCTTCGAAGGTGACTCCGCAGTCCACCATCAGCCAGCGGCCGTCGTGACCAAATAAGTTCAGGTTCATACCAATCTCGCCGCTGCCCCCTAGGGGGACAAACCAAAGATCTTCAGCTGTTGGAGTCATGTTGTTGCTACGGTGGGTGAAAGTGACACGATGCGCACCAGTGATGCATTTTGTTCCAAGGCTTTGCCAGCGACCAGCCTTCCCGGTCAATCTGCCCAGCTTAGGCAAGACGCGCCAAAGAATACTCTGCTAACGAACGGAGGGCGTCGCGATATGGACTGTCCGGTAGGCTCTGGAGCTGGGCTAACGCTGTTTCAACCTCGACGACCGCTGCCAAGCGTGTGTACTCCAACGAGCCGCTGTCATGAACAATACGCCTAATGCTCTCGATGTTGTGGCAGGAGCGGGCATCGATGGCTGCACGAATCGTTTCTTGGTCTTCTGGGGTGCCTGTTTTCAGCGCCTGAATTAAGGGTAGGGTGAGCTTGCCTTCGGCCAAGTCGTCGCCGACATTTTTGCCCATCAGTTCGGTGCTGCCGGCGTAATCCAACCAGTCATCGATGAGCTGGTAGGCCATACCAAAGTGCAAGCCATATCGTTTTAAAGCGATGACCTGTTCTGGGCTGGGCTCGTTATCGGTGAGGCTTCTTGCCGCGGTCCTTGGAGCCTGCTCTGCAGCTAAAAGGGCGCCGGTATGAGATGCGGCCTCGAATAACAGTGCGGTTTTGCAGCGAATGACCTCTCGATAATCGGACTCTGTCATAGCGCAGTTGCCAATATTCGCCAGTTGCATGACCTCGCCTTCGGCGATGGTATTCGTCGCCCGGGCCAACACGGCCATGACGTCCAAGCTTGCCAGTTCGACCATGAGCTGGAAGGCTCGAGAGTACAAGAAATCACCCACGAGTACGCTGGGCGCGTTGCCCCAGCGATCGTTAACTGTGGCACGGCCGCGACGCAGGGCAGAACTGTCGACGACGTCGTCGTGGAGCAAGGTAGCGGTGTGCAAAAATTCGATGATTGCGGCCAGATTTACATGGCCATTGCCCCGATAACCTAGAGCTTGGGCGCTCAGAAGCACCAACATCGGTCGTAGCCGTTTACCGCCACTTTCGACTATGTAACGACCGATTTCCTCCACCATCGCCACATCTGAGGTAAGACGGCGGGGAATAAGCTCGTTGACTTGCTGAAAGTCATTTGCGACCAATCGGTAAATATCAGCTAGGGGGTTTTCTGCAGACGTATCGGCTTGAGAAACAGCAGGGCTGCCGGTATTCGCTGTCATAACATCCAAGCTCGATCTATTGGAAAAGTCGGGCAGGACAGGAGCTGGTAGCAAGGGCGTAAAGCTGCATGGTTTTTACCGACCGTGTTCTAACGTGTTTACCCATGGCCTGCTAAGCCCGGGTCTGAGGACGCGAAGTATAACCAGATCGTTCATTGGCGTCCCTGCCAAATTTGTCGCCACAGATCTCGGCAAAAGCTAGACAGCGATTGGGTCATCCTTTGCGCAGATCGAACCTCTGAAGCCTATTTGACCTGTCATCTGATTCGGGGGAAAGTTGCTCGCTACTGATTTGCGGAGAGTTGGGCAGCAGGGCGGGTGTAGAGCAGCAACAGACAGTAGTTGCAGGTTCTCATGACTCAAAGCAGCGCTGCCTTGGCGTTGTGGCCCACAGGTGAGGCGGCCCTGCTGAAATAACGATATGGAACAGGGATTATGGTCAAACCGGACGAAAATGATAAAGAGTTGGATGCCATCGTGATTGGTGCCGGTTTTGGCGGCCTTTACGCGCTTCACTATCTACGTGACCACATGAAGCTGAATGTGAAAGGGTTTGACGGGGCCGGCGATGTTGGTGGTACGTGGTGGTACAACCGCTACCCGGGCGCCCGCGTCGATGCGCCCAGCACCCCATTTTACGCCTACACGTTTTCCAAAGAGCTGGTAGACGAATGGGATTGGTCTGAAACCCAAAGTTCCAGCGATCAGGTGCGAGCTTACTTGGAGCATGTAACCGAGAAATTCGATTTGAGGCGTAGCATTCAATTTGACACCTGGGTCGAAGACGCCGCATTTGATGAGGCTTCCCAGCGTTGGGTCATACGAACCCATACGGGGGGGCAGTTTACCTCTCGGTTCTTGATTTGTGCCGTCGGCGCATTGTTTGTGGCTCATAAGCCCGACTACCCGGGTATCGATGATTTTGCCGGTCCATGTCACCACACCGGCCGCTGGCCCCACGAACCCGTATCCTTCGCGGGCAAGCGGGTCGGGGTCATCGGTACCGGTTCTTCAGGTATTCAGGCCATTCCAGAAATTGCCAAGGAAGCGGCCCATATAACGGTGTTCCAGCGCACCCCCCAGTTCGCTCTGCCAGCTCGGAACCGGACTATGGTTGCAGGAGAAACCACCCAGTACCAAGACAACTGGGATGATCATCGGCATTCCATGCGCAGGCGCGGCGGCTGGCCTTTTGCGACCACGAAGCTGCGGGCTTCCGAGGCGACTGCAGAGGAGCGGCTGGCACGGTTCGAAGAAATGTGGGACTTGGGCGGAATCAACCTGTTGATAAACAGTTTCTCCGGGGCGGTTGTGGATCCTGAACTCAACGAAGAGATTTCGGAATTTGTCCGAGGCAAGATACGAGGGATCGTGGCTGACCCCGACGTGGCGCAGAAGTTGATGCCTGATTACCACATCGGCACGAAGCGCATGATTTTAGATAACGGTTACTTTGAAACCTATAACCGGGATAACGTCACCCTGGTGGATTTGCGCCAAGAGCCGATTCTCGCGTTCACAGCAACCGGGGCCGAAACCGCAGCCGGGGAATACCCGTTGGATATGTTGGTGCTCGCCACAGGCTACGACGCCGTGAGCGGCTCCATGCTTAATTTGAATCCACGGGGACGCGATGGCGTTTCGCTGGAGCAAAAATGGGAAGATCGCTTTACCACTAATTTTGGGATCAACGTAGCCGGGTTCCCAAATCTCTTTATGATTCATGGCCCGGGCTCCCCGGGTGTCTTTTTCTCTATGCCCCTTGGAGCAGAACTGCAGGTGCAATGGATTGGCGACAGCATTCGTCATTTGCAAGAGCAGAGATATGCCACCATAGAGACCACGCCAGAAGCAGAAACGGCTTGGGATGAAGAAATTCAGCAAATCGCCAACGGCACCCTATACCCCAAAACAAACTCCTGGTATCTCGGAGCCAATATTCCGGGTAAACCGAGGCAGTTTTTGGGGCATTTGCGAGGATCCCAGTACTTTGATCAGCTCGCTGAGGTAGCCGAGCAGGGTTTTGAGGGATTTGTCTTTAAGTAATTGTTGTTAACTGATTGGGCCGAAGGGAATAAGGCCACTAAAGTTACCCAGATCGCAGCCACAACTCGTTGTATTCAAACGATGATACCCGTAGAATTCGCGCCTTCCTGAAAAGGGTGTGCGGATGAAAGTGGTTCGCACGTGAAAGATTTATTGGTGGCGCTTCACTGGCGCTACTCGGAGAACGATATGTTTGCAGTGTTTCAAAGCGGCGGAAAACAGCACCGCGTAAGTGAAGGCGATGTCGTCAAGCTGGAATTGCTAACGGCGGAAGCAGGGGACGAAGTTGTATTCGACAAGGTTCTGTTGGTAGCGAACGGCGACGACGTGAATGTTGGCGCTCCCTTTGTCGAATCGGGCAAGGTGACTGCAGAGGTGGTACGCACCGATCGAGCTAAGAAAGTTCAGATTATCAAGTTCAAGCGTCGTAAGGACTTCTTGCGTCGTCAAGGGCATCGCCAGTGGTTTACCGAAGTGAAGATCACCGGAATTTCCGCTTAGCGTAGAAGGCTAGGGTTCCTATAGCGCGAACTGGACAAATCAGTGCGACGCCGTCACGGCAGACGTACGGAAAAACACAGAATCAAAGTACAAATAGATAAGTAGATAGACTTATGGCACATAAGAAAGCAGGCGGTAGTACCCGTAACGGACGCGATTCCGAGTCGAAACGACTTGGCGTAAAGAAATTCGGCGGACAGAAAGTTCTGGCGGGAAACATCATCGTTCGCCAGCGTGGCACCAAGTTTCACCCCGGTGAAAATGTTGGCTGCGGCCGTGATCACACGTTATTTGCCAAAGCTGATGGTGAAGTACAGTTCACGGTTAAAGGCCACCTGCGCCGCAAGACTGTTAACATCGTACCGGTTGCCTAGCAGACGATAGCGCCTGCTGACAACGATCAGCGGGTTCAGCAGATCAGCGGCACCAGTTGGAAAGATCGAACCCCGCTAATGCGGGGTTTTTTGTATGCGCTGACAAATCTTGTAGTGTCGATAGAAACCACAGGCCGAGGTGAAACATGCAGTTTATCGATGAAGCGAGCATTCGAGTGCAAGCCGGCAAGGGCGGTAACGGCTGTCTGAGTTTTCGCCGGGAAAAGTACGTAGAACGAGGCGGTCCAGACGGCGGCAATGGGGGCGACGGCGGTTCGGTTTATCTCATCGCAGATGAAGCCTTGAACACCCTGATCGACTTTCGTTACCAGCCAGCGTATCAGGCGCGCAATGGGCACGGCGGCGGTAGCCGCAACAAAACCGGAGCCGGCGGCGAGGACATCTATGTAAAGGTGCCCATGGGTACCACGGTCGTGGACGAAGAGACCCAAGAAGTGCTTGGCGACCTTAGTGCGGCTGATCAGACGCTGTTGGTGGCAGAGGGTGGTGCCCGAGGGCTGGGCAATGCCACATTTAAGTCCAGTACCAACCGGGCGCCCCGAAAGACCACACCGGGTCATATGGGTGATATCCGTCGTCTGCGTTTGCAGCTTAAGCTTCTGGCCGATGTCGGGCTGTTGGGTTTACCTAATGCGGGCAAGTCCACCCTGATCGGCCAGGTTTCTGCGGCCAATCCCAAGGTGGCCGACTACCCCTTTACTACGCTAGCCCCCAGTTTGGGGGTCGTGCGCATCGCTGCAGACGCCAGCTTCGTGATGGCAGACATTCCTGGGCTGATTGTGGGCGCGGCGCAAGGCGCCGGCCTCGGTGCCCAGTTCCTGCGCCATCTGTCGCGGACAAAGGTGCTCCTGCACCTGGTGGATGTACAGCCAGAGGATCAGAGCGACCCCATTGAAAATGCTCTGGCTATAGAACAAGAACTGGCAGAGTACTCCGAAGCGCTGATTCAGCGTCCCATATGGCTGGCCCTGTCGAAAGTTGATCAACTTGATGACACGGATTTAGACGCTTTGATGGAAGAAATGGCGGAAACCTTTCCCGACCGACCGGTGTACGGTATTTCTGCGCTAGGCGATATCGGTCTGGACGACCTGAAGAACGATCTGATGCAGTATCTTACCGAAGAGCGACTGCAGGCCGCCGAGGACCCTGACTTCGCTGAGCATTTGGAAAGCTTAGAAAAACGCATCAGCGATGATGTGTTCGCCCATTCCGAGCGTATGCGCCAGCGTCGGCAAAGTGATGGGGCCGACGAGCAAGACGAGATGGATGATGACTTCGATGACACTTTAGAAGGCCCAGAAACTGAGGTGATCTATGTCAGGGATTAACGATGGGCAACTGATGCAAGATCCAGTGACTCGCCAGGCTCTGACCCAAGCCAAACGCATAGTCGTCAAAGTGGGTAGCTCGTTGCTGACCAGTCTTGAAACTGGTTTGGAGCGAGAAAAAATCCAAGGCTATTGCGCGGATATTGCCGAGCTGACGAAGGCGGGTAAGGAAGTGATCTTAGTATCCTCAGGCTCCATTGCCGAGGGCTGCATGAGGCTGGGGTGGAATCGCAGGCCCCAAGAGGTTCATCGCCTGCAGGCGGCTGCAGCAGTGGGTCAGATCGGTCTAATGCAGGCCTATGAGCAGGCGCTACAAACCTTGGACTGCGGTTCTGCCATGATCATGCTCACCCATGAAGACTTAGCCGACCGTCAGCGCTATTTAAATGCTCGCGCAACCCTGAAAACCTTGGCAGATATGGCCGTGGTGCCCATCATCAATGAAAACGACACCGTGGCCACGGATGAGATCCGATTCGGTGACAACGATACTCTGGCGGCCCTGGTTGCGAATTTAGTGGAGGCCGATCTACTGGTGATTCTCACCGATGTGAATGGCGTTCTCAGTGCTGATCATCGCGTTGATAAGAATGCCAAGCGCATTGCCATAGCCGCAGCCACGGACTCCTCGTTGGCCGCCCTGGCTGGTGAGGGGGCAGGAGCCTTAGGCCGCGGCGGTATGGTGACAAAAATACGGGCTGCTCGGCTGGCGGCCCGATCCGGGGCGCATACGGTGATCGCCCCCGGGCAAGAGGCCGGGATTCTGCGTCGAGTTACCCAAGCGGAAGATGTGGGTACGCTGTTGTGGGCAGAGATGTCGCCAATGGCTGCTCGTAAGCGCTGGATTGCCGGTCACCTGCGCGCCAAGGGCGACATCATCATCGACCAGGGGGCCGTTGGCGCCATTGAGCAGCGCGGTGTGAGCCTGCTGGCCGCAGGTATTGTGGGTTCTCAGGGTGAGTTCAGTCGTGGCGACGTGGTGCGTTGTGTGGATCAGTCGGGCAGAGTCATCGCTCAGGGGTTAAGTAACTACGCCAGCGTGGAAGTGGATGCCATTAAGGGACTAACAAGCGATCGTTATGCCGAGACCATCGGTTACGCGTCAGAGGCCGAGGTCGTGCACCGAGACAATTTGGTACTTATTTAGAGACCAAGAGGGAAAGGGCTGCAACGATTGAGCAGCCCGGAGATTCAGCAATTGGCAGGAAACGCTAGCCCGCGGCAGACAGGGCTTTGACCCGCTTGTTCAGGCGCGATTTCTGACGAGCAGCTTGGTTTTTGTGCATGATGCCCTTGGAAACCATTTTGTCTATGATCGGCACGGCTTGAGCCAAGGCTGCGCCGGCTGCTTCTGCGTCGTTAGTTTCGACAGCGCCGTGGACCCGTTTAATGTACGTGCGCACCATAGAACGTTGACTGGCGTTTTGTGATCGGCGTTTTTCTGACTGTTTAGCGCGCTTGCGTGCTTGTGGACTGTTAGCCAAGGTAGCTCCTAGTAGGGACCGAAAAAATGAGGCGGGAATATGCCGCTGTGTCGATGAGATGTCAACCGCGTAATCTGGGGAGCTAGGGATCAATCAAGATCAAGTGAGTAATCAAGGGTCGACGGAAGAGCCGGATCAAGGTCCTGCGCCCTTGAATCGGCGGGCCGGTACGGTTGCGGGTATGACTCTACTGTCGCGTATCAGTGGTCTTGTACGCGACGTGGTGCTGGCCTACCTCTTTGGCGCCTCTGCCGCAGCAGACCTGTTTTTTGTCGCCTTCCGTATTCCCAATTTTTTTCGTCGCCTCTTTGCAGAGGGCGCATTCAACCAAGCCTTTGTGCCCGTGCTGGTGGAATATAAAGCTAAAGGCCACGCGGCACTGCGGTTGTTTTTAGCGGACCTGTCCGGGGTATTCGCTCTGGCCTTGGTAGCGGTGACCATTGCTGGTATTGCCCTTGCTGGCCCCTTGGCGGCCCTGTTTGCGCCGGGGTACTTGGATCAACCCGAGCGCTTTGAGCAGTTGACGGAACTGGTGCGAATTACCTTTCCTTATCTGGGTCTGATTTCTCTCACTGCCTACGCCGGAGCCATCATGAACGCTCATGGCCAGTTTGCTCTGCCAGCCTTCACGCCCGTGATGCTCAATCTCTGTTTGACTATAGCCGCCCTAATCGCCTTGAACGATCTATTGGATGCTCAGCCAATCGTTATCTTGGCTTGGGGAGTGCTTGCTGCCGGATTAGTGCAGTGGTTTATGCAGCTACCGACGTTGTGGCGCATGAGACTTTTGCCCCAGCCGCGAATTGCCAAAGAGCATCCCGGAGTGCGGCAAGTTGGGCACTTGCTGGTACCGGCGATATTTTCTGCCTCGGTGGGTCAAATCAATGCCCTCGTGAACACGATGATCGCATCGACCCTGGCCACTGGCAGTATCGCTTGGCTCTACTACGCGGATCGCTTGCTGGAACTGCCGGTAGGTTTGATCGCGGTTGCCTTAGGCACCGTCATGTTGCCCCATCTATCGCGTCTGGTGACGGACAGCGATCACGAGGGCTTTTTGGGCACCATGAACTGGGGGCTGGGTCTTGGTCTGATGTTGGGCCTGCCTGCGGCAATCGCCCTGTACCTGATGGCCGAGCCGTTGCTGGCTTTTCTTTACATGACCTTTGCTGGCAGCGCCATGATAGATCGAGATATAACAATGGCAGGCCTCGCCTTGGAGATGTTCGCCATCGCCTTGCCCGGATTTGTGCTGGTCAAAGTGCTGGCGCCGGCCTTTTTTGCCCATCAAGACACGCGCACCCCATTTCGCTTTGCAGCCATCGCCGTCGCGGTGAATTTAGTTGGCAGTCTATCAACGTTCCAGTGGCTGGGGCATGTGGGTCTGGCTCTAGCGACGGCTTTGTCTGCTTGGACCCATGCGATTTTGTTGTACATCGGTTTGCATCGGCGAGGCTGGATTCGAGCCGATGCCAAGGTGCTCTTCGTGTTACTGCGCACTGCGGTGGCCTGCGGCTGTCTGGCGTTAGTGCTTTGGTATGCGGGCCTGTCGTCTGCACAATGGTTGGCAATGGCCGGCCCGGAACGGGCCCTCAAGGTGTTGCTAACCTGTGTTGCCGGCTTTGCTGTCTATTGCCTAGTGCTCGTGCTTTTAGGTGTGCGCAGGCATCATCTGCTTCAGGCCACTGACTAACAGGCGCCCATGGGCCTATAATTGGCTATGGAAATCATCAACGGACTTCATAACCTTCGGCCACGCCATCGCGGCTGCGTGCTGACTGTGGGCAATTTCGACGGCGTGCATCGTGGTCACCGGGCGCTGATTGAGGCCCTATGTGCGGAGGCGAAAGCGCTTGGTGTGCCCAGCATGCTGATGACCTTCGAGCCTCAACCCCGAGAGTTTTTTGCTGGCGAGAAGCTGCCGGCCCGCCTGACTCGTTTCAGGGAAAAAGTTCATTTGCTCAAACAAACGGGATTGGATCGCCTGCTATGCCTGCCTTTCAATGAGCGCACGGCCAACATCGAGGCGGACTGGTTTGCTGGTGAGTTCACCGTGGATAAAGTCGGTGCCAAGCATGTGGTCATTGGCGACGATTTTCGCTTTGGGCGCGGCCGCGAAGGGGACTTCGCTCTGTTTCAAAAGTATGGCGGCGAATTTGGCTACAAGGTCAGCGCTATGTCTACCTTGCTGGAAGGGCAGCAGCGCATCAGCAGTACCTTAATACGCCAGACCCTGGCGGCAGGTGACTTTCCCTCCGCAGCTCAAATGCTAGGTCACGAGTACTTCATCATGGGGCGCGTGGTCTACGGTCGGCAACTCGGGCGGCAGTTAGATGTACCCACGGCAAACATCCGGCTGCAGCGATACCGTGCGGCCTTAGAAGGCGTTTATTGCGTCACTGTGGAAGGCATTGGCGAGCAGGCCCTTGAAGGTATTGCCAACATCGGTGTGCGGCCAACGGTGGACGGCAAAGAGCCTTTGCTGGAAGTACATGTATTTGATTACGCGGGCAATCTTTACGGTGACCTGATCAAGGTCACCTTCAAACAAAAGCTGCGGGACGAGCAAACCTTTGAGTCCATAGATGCCTTGAAGACGCAGATTGGTGCGGACCTCCAGCAGGCTCGTCAGTGGTTTGCAGATCAATAAGATGAACACCGACTCGGACGATACCGCTATCTTGCAATCGCTAGATCCCTGGCGCTGGCGCTGGCTCTTATTGGTGGTTGGTGTCTTTGTTCTTGACCAAGGTACGAAATGGATTGTGGTCACCGAGATGGTTTACGGTGAGCGTATTCAGGTGCTGTCTTTTTTCGCCTGGGTGCGCTGGCACAACGCGGGTGCGGCCTTTTCTTTTCTTGCCGACGCTGGTGGCTGGCAGCGTTGGTTCTTCGTGGTCATAGGTTTAGGCTTCTCGGGCTATATACTGCGCGAGCTATCCCGTCTGACTTTGCAAGAGCGTTGGATGGGTTTGGTGTATGGCCTGATCTTGGGCGGCGCCTTGGGCAATCTGTATGGACGCATGGTCAATGGCTACGTGGTGGACTTCATATTAGTGCATTACGAGCGGCATATATTCCCCGCCTTTAATGTGGCGGATTCAGCGCTATTTTGTGGAGTGGTTTTGTGGCTTTACTTGATGATTCAGGAAAGCCGCAGGGGCGCCGTTAGCAAGCCTTCTTAGTTTTTCTTGGTTAAGTTTGGGTTCAAAGGCGTTGTTGCATTCACGGGCATGCACAGCACACTTGTCGCCAAGAGCAACGCGCTTCGTGTCATCAAGCAACTTTGGCACCGGGGCTAAATCAATCCCTCGTCAATTGGCACATAAAGGTCCAGATCATGGCAGACATCATCGTATCTCAAGGCGCCACGGAAAAAATCCGTATGGGCTCGCGCATTAGCCTGCACTTCGCCCTGCTAATGCCCAGTGGTGAGGAAATCGACACCACTCGGCGGGGTCAGCCGGCGGCGCTAACCCTTGGAGATGGGAATTTGCTGCCCGGGTTCGAAGAGGCCCTAATTGGCTTGGCCGCTGGTGATGACGCCCAGCTAGTAATTCCCGCAGAGCAGGCCTTCGGTGAGCGAGTGGAGGCCAACCTGCGACTCTTGGCCCGAACCATGTTTAATGACCTAAGCAGTGAAGAACCGCTAGAGCCGGGTCTTGTCGTGTCTTTTCAAGCGCCGGATGGCGAGTTGCCTGGCGTGGTGAAAGCGGTTTATGAGGACACGGTGCAGGTGGATTTCAATCATCCCCTCAGCGGGTCAGACATCACCTTTGATGTGTCCATCTTGTCCGTAGAGGAGCCGCTGGCCGAAGAAGCGGATTAGTTCATTTGGTGACCCGTTTTTTCGCTCCCCTTGAAGGATCGCCGACGGAAGAAAGAACATTTTCTGCCATGGCTCTAGTGCCAGCACTTTAGCCACAGTCTGGTGAGGGCACTTCCCGAATATAGGATCGCCCGGCGGCGTTGATGATCAAGTGCTTGGCAGGAATCCGATGGGTCGGGCTACCCATAATGAAGCGACCGTTTTGCCATTTGGTCCTGCCGTTGGCAAGAAATTCAATTTGGTCGCCGTCTCGGAAACTCCGCCATTGGATTTGTGGCGGTAAGCCTCGGCTGGTGTACCAAGCCAAGTGAAACACTAAGTTATCTGCCGCATCGATACTGCGGTTTTGATTTCGATCCAGAACAACGTTGACACCGGTTTGCCAGTTGCCGTGTGGGTCGCACCAATCTCCGGCCAAGGCATTCTCGGCATTCAAGGGCCTGATCGAGGTAGTGTTGGCTGGACAAACAATCGTGCTGCTGTCGTGGACTAGGCCGAGGGTTCGAGCGTTTGAGAGCAAAGATTGAAGCTGTCGAGCCTGTCGCTCTAAGACCAGTTCCGGCACGGTCTCAAGCAATCGCGGTGCCAGCAGTGTGCTTAAGGTGGCGATCAGGCTGAGGCAAATCATCAACTCGATTAGGGTGAAACCCGACCATTGACGCTTGGGTTGCGTCAGATTCAACCTCTCTCGATTCTGTCTTGTTGGGCTTTGTTGGTACCCCGGTTCGTGATGGAAATCTTGGTAGTGACATCGGTGCTGTGTCGTGGTCATAACAGCATGTAGAAGAATGGACAGAGGTCAGTGTATGGGCAATGACCCGGGCTGGCGTGCAAGTTTTCGCCAAATCGTCAGTAAGCTACCGCCGTTCTATGTTGCCCGACGACTGCTCGAGTGCTCCCCAAGCATCAGTCGATGAAGGGCAAGAAGCCGAAAATGCTGCCTTTTTTCTTCGGAGATTGCTCGACTTGGTCTTGGGTCTCACTCTCCTCGGACGGTTTTTGCCGATCATCATCGGTTCCATCCGGGTAATTGATGGTTATGGGTGGCGGCGCATCTGGTCGATCCAGTAGCCCCAAGGTCATGATGTTGGTCCAAGACCGATCGCGGTTGCGAATTCGCTCTTCCAAAACCAAATCGCCGGCGGAATTAAACTCTGGGAAATCCGGATGGTTTAACGCCAGCACTCGCAACGCCCTGTTGGCCTCCTTATAGCGGCCGAGCTTGTAATAAGCCTCGACCATCACAGCCAAGGCGTCAGCTCTGGCGGCGGTATCAGGGAAGTTTTCAATGACGTAGGCACCGCGGTTGGCCGCGGCCACCAAGGCGCCACGGCGTAAATAGTGTTCAGCGGCAAAAATCTCAGACTTGGCTAACAGGTCCCGCAGCAGCAGCATGCGCTGCTGGGCATCTGCCGCGTACTGGCTGTTGGGAAATTCGCGCAGCAGTACGGCCAGTTCCGAGTAAGACTCCCGAACTGGCGCCATGTCTCGGCTGGCAGGATCCGCCGAAAAAAATCGATCTAGGAAACCTTCTCGGTAGCGGTAAGCAGCCAAGGCTTTCAGGTAGTAGGCATAGTCGACGCTTGGGTGTGTGGGGTGCAGGCGACTAAAGCGGTCGGCTCCGGCCCGTGCGCTCTCCATGTCTTGGGTTTGGTAGTTGGCAAAAATCAATTCCAGCTGTGCTTGTTCGGCGAATCGGCCGAAGGGAAAGCGAGCTTCTAATAATTCCAGCTGTTCAATGGCAACGGCGTAGTTAGAGCTGCGCAGGGCGCGTTGGGCGGTGCGATAGACTCGGGCCTCGGTGGTATCAATTTCTTCCACTTCTTCATCGGTCTGCTCTTTGTCCTTGCCGAAAAAGGGAATACTGCCGCATCCGCTGAGCAACAGGGCAAACAGGACGACG
The DNA here is from genome assembly GCA_029248675.1 of Pseudomonadales bacterium. Lineage (GTDB taxonomy): Bacteria > Pseudomonadota > Gammaproteobacteria > Pseudomonadales > Azotimanducaceae > UBA4421. Next base: position 14,570 of record JAQWIX010000123.1, read on the forward strand.
GCAGCAAGGCCTAGACGGCTAGGTAGCCACAAAGGCGTAGTGAGTTGGAGCAAGGTGAGGCCTCTTTTTCTGCGGTCTGTGATGACAATTGCCGATGTTGAACGTGGACTGCCCACCCAATTTAATAAAGCCAGATGGCAGCAGTCGCTATTCTTACCAAATTCGGTAGGGTTGCAACCGTTATGACAGATCAAACACCCCAGAAATTGGATTGTCAGGCCCAAATTCCACCGAAGTTGGGCGGCGAGCGCGTGGACAAGGCAGCGGCGCTGCTGTTGCCGGAGTTTTCTCGGGCTGAGCTGACCCGATGGATTGGCGAGGGCGCTCTGACCTTAGACGGTGGCGTGGTCAAACCCAAATACAAGGTATTCGGTGGCGAACTGCTGGAACTAAAATGCCAGCGTCAGGCCCGGGAAGATTGGCAAAGCGCCGAAGCCATGAATCTCGACATCCTGTTTGAGGACGAGGACCTACTGGTAATCAACAAGCCTGCTGGTCTTGTGGTGCATCCAGGTGCGGGCAATTCCGATGGCACCCTCGTCAATGGCCTGCTGCACCACCGGCCTCAACTCCAAGAGTTGCCTCGGGCTGGGGTCGTACACCGCCTCGACAAAGAAACCAGTGGCATTATGGTGGTGGCTGGCAGTCCCAGCGCCTATCGTCGTTTGGTAGAGGCCATCAGCGTGCGTCAGGTGCGACGTCGATATGTGGCGGTGTGCGAAGGGGTCATGGTTTCTGGTCAGGATATTGATCGGCCCATTGGCCGGGACCCGAAGCAGCGCACTAGGCAGGTGGTCCGCGAAGACGGCAAAAGCGCCCAAAGTTTGGTGCGAGTGCGAGCGCGCTATCGCGCTCACAGCGCCGTTGATGTGACCTTGGGTAGTGGGCGTACCCACCAGATTCGTGTCCACATGCAGAGCATTGGACACCCCTTGGTCGGCGACACCAAGTACGGGTGTCGGCGCATACTGCCTCGCGGTGCTGATGCAGACACGGTAACAACGCTGCAACAATTTCCACGCCAAGCCCTGCACGCCTTCAAACTAGACTTTGCCCACCCGACGTCGGAGCATGCCCTGCACTTTGCGGCGCCGATTCCTGAAGATCTTGGGATGCTGATGCAAACCCTTGCCGAAGATGCTCAATAGCCCCTCTTGGCGTCGTGCCCAATGGGCAGCACCCGCCACGGTGATTGCGGGTACCACAACCCGCCATGATGACCGCCCATCGGCGGTAGGGGATGAGGCCTCTTACCTAGGATTCAATTTGGGGCACAAGGGGGGTGACAAGCCAGATCGGATCGAGAGTGCTCGAGGGCGCCTTAGCCAGATTCTCGCCCAAGAAGTCACGCCGGCCTTGGAGCCTCCACCTCACCTGCACTGGTTGGATCAAGTGCACGGCAGCGACTGGGTTTATGCCGATGGCCAGTGGTCTGACGAACCTCAAGCCGACGCACTATGGACCGATCAACCGGGCACAGGCCTAGTCATTCAAAGCGCCGACTGTGTGCCGATATTGCTGGCCTCAACGGATCCCGCCTTGCCATGTATTGGCGCGGCCCATGGCGGTTGGCGAGGGCTGCTTGCCGGCGTCATCGACCAATTGGTCGCTGCGATGCCGGTAGCTCCGTCACAATTGTGTGCCTGGATCGGCCCCTGCATCAGCCAACCTCACTTTGAGGTGGGCGAGGATGTCTGGCGCCCAGTAGCCCAGGTCAGCCCGTCGGTGATCGCCGAGCACCAAACGGATCCGTCGAAGCGGCTGGTAGACCTGCCCCAGTTAGCCCGGCACCGGCTCCATTCCTGTGGCGTGGTGTCAGTTGCCCAAAGTGGCCTGTGCAGTTATGCCAGTCCCGACTTTTATTCCTACCGACAGGCCACACACCAGGAGGGTAACGGGGCGCAAACCGGCCGGATGGCCTCGGTTGTGTGTATGACAGGATAGTCAGCAAAGTAGCAAGTTCATTGACATGTTGGCGCTGAATCACAAGAATAGCGCGCTTGCGCGAAATGGGGCCCGAACAAACTGAGGCAAACCCATTGAGTCCATATCAAAATCAATAGCTTACGAGAACTTTCGCCCTCGCATTATGAGATGACGTTGGCGCAAGCGTCGGTAGCGAAAAGCAGCCAATGGCCGATGATCAAACGCCTAGCTGAGTTAAGCGGCTGTGGATGGCGATAGGCGAAGAGGACCTCACGCTGTAACCGACCGATACACAGGCAATGAAAGAGGACGACACATGACGGAAATGCTGTCCGGCGGCGATATGCTGATCCGTGCACTACAGGACGAGGGCGTCGAATACATATTCGGTTATCCCGGCGGTTCTGCCCTGCATATATACGATGCGATTTTTCGTCAGCAAAAGATTGAGCACATTCTGGTGCGCCACGAACAAGCCGCCACCCACATGGCTGACGGGTATGCCCGCTCAACCGGCGACCCCGGCGTAGTGCTGGTGACCTCGGGTCCCGGTGCCACCAATGCCATTACCGGCATTGCCACGGCTTATATGGACAGCATTCCCATGATCGTCATATCTGGCCAGGTGCCCAGCGATCTGATCGGCACCGATGCCTTTCAGGAAACGGATATGGTGGGAATCTCACGTCCGGTGGTAAAGCACAGCTTCATGGTTCGCGACGCTTCGGAAATACCCGGCGTGGTGAAAAAAGCATTCCACATTGCCACCACCGGTCGACCCGGTCCGGTGGTCATCGACGTGCCCAAGGATACCACCGACCCCAGCGCCACCTACGCCTATGAGTACCCCAAGAGCGTTAGTCTGCGCTCGTACAAACCGGCTTTCGAGGGTGACAGCAGCGCGGTAAACCAAGCTATTCAAGCTCTGTTAGCGGCCAAGCGTCCGGTGTTTTATGTGGGCGGTGGTGTGGTTCAAGCAGACGCCGAGGGCGTGCTTAGGGATCTGGTTAAAGCAGCGAGGGTACCTGTGACCTCAACGCTGATGGGTCTGGGTGCCTATCCCGGCACTGACGAACAAAGCCTGGGCATGCTGGGTATGCATGGGACCTATGAGGCCAACATGGCCATGCACGATGCGGATTTGATTTTTGCCCTTGGGGCGCGATTCGATGATCGAGTCACCAACAATCCGGACAAGTTTTCGCCTAAAGCGACCATTGTTCATTTGGATGTGGACCCGGCTTCTGTGGACAAGATCATCCACTCGGATATTACCCTCATTGGCGACGCCGGTTGGGTGTTGAACGCATTGTGGGAGGCCTATCAAGCCCGGGATGCAGAACGAGACGATGACGCTCGGCAAAAGCAGCAGCAAGACCTTGAACAGTGGTGGCAGCACATTAATGAGTGGCGCAGTGCCCACGGTCTCAACCACAACCTGCAAGCCCAAGAAGGCCAGAACATTTTGCCCCAACTGGCGATTCAGTCCCTATATCGAACCACCAAGGGTGATGCCTTTGTGACCTCGGATGTGGGCCAGCATCAAATGTTTGCGGCCCAGTATTACCACTTTGACGAGCCACGGCGTTGGATCAACTCCGGCGGCCTTGGCACCATGGGCTTCGGTCTACCGTCGGCCATGGGTGTACAAATGGGTAATCCGGAGTCCGTTGTGGCCTGTGTTACCGGCGAAGGCTCGTTCATGATGAACATGCAGGAACTGTCTACCTGCCTGCAGTACGGTTTGCCGATCAAGATTATCAATCTGAACAACCAGGCCCTGGGCATGGTTAAGCAGTGGCAGGACATGCAGTACGGTGGGCGTCACTCTCAAAGCACCTACAGCGATTCGCTACCGGATTTTAAGACCTTGGTCGAGGCCTTTGGTCATGTCGGCATCAAGGTCAGCGATGCCACCCAGCTGGACGCGGCCATGGAAGAAGCCTTTTCCGAAGCCAACAAAAACCGTTTGGTATTTGTCGACGTTTGGGTAGACCCCCATGAGCACGTCTATCCCATGGCCATCAAGGGCGGGGCCATGAACGACATGATCCTGAGCAAATCACCGGACGCCAAGCCATGAGAAGAATTTTAGCGGTATTGTTGGAAAACGAAGCGGGCTCGTTGTCACGGGTGGTGGGGCTGTTTGCCCAGCGTAATTACAACATCGAGTCTCTTACCGTCGCCCCTACCGAGGACCCCACACTGTCTCGGCTGACCCTGACCACTAGCGGTGATCAAGAAAAGATCAACCAGATCATGAAGCAGCTGGATAAGCTGGTGGAAGTGGTCAAGGTCGTGGACCTGTGCGAGGGCGAGCATGTGGAGCGGGAGCTACTGCTGATCAAGGTGCGCGCCGAAGGCCAGTCCCGGGCGGAAATTAAGCGCTCTGCGGATGTATTTCGGGGTCAAATCGTCGACGTAACCGCACAGACTTATACTATCCAGCTGGTTGGCCCCAGCGGTAAACTTGACGCATTCATTCGCGCTATCGACGACAGCGGTGTCAACGCCACAATTTTGGAAGTCGTGCGCTCTGGAGTCTCCGGGGTAGGGCGCGGCGATTACGTACTGTCGGTATAAGCCGGCGACAAAACAACTGATTTATTAAAACCAACTGACGGGAAAAAACCATGCAGGTGTATTACGACAAAGACGCTGATCTATCCATCATTCAAAAGATGAAGGTGGTGATTGTAGGATATGGCTCACAGGGCCATGCCCACGCCAACAACCTACGCGACTCCGGCGTAGAAAACGTCGTCGTAGCGCTGCGCAGCAAGGCCTCGGGTTCTTGGTCGAAGGCTGAAAACGCCGGCTTTGCCGTAGCAGAAGTAGCGGAAGCAGTACAAGGTGCCGATCTGGTGATGGTGCTGGTACCCGACGAGCTTCAGGCAGCCCTCTATGCCGAAGAAATCGAGCCCAATCTGAAAGAAAACGCCGCCATCGCCTTTGCTCATGGTTTTAATGTGCACTTCGAACTGATCCAAGCCCGCCAAGATTTGGACGTGATCATGATTGCTCCCAAGGGACCAGGTCACACAGTACGCTCTACCTACGTGGCCGGAGGCGGTGTGCCCAGCTTGATTGCTATCGCTCAAGATGCCACAGCACAGGCGAAGATCATTGCACTGTCTTACGCGTCTGCAAATGGCGGTGGCCGCGCCGGTGTCATCGAAACAACCTTCCGAGAAGAAACCGAAACCGACCTGTTCGGTGAGCAAGCGGTTCTTTGTGGTGGTGCTACTGCACTGGTTCAAGCGGGCTTTGAAACCCTGGTAGAAGCCGGCTACGCCCCGGAAATGGCCTATTTCGAGTGCCTGCATGAGCTCAAGCTCATTGTCGATCTGCTATACGAAGGCGGTATCGCCAACATGTGGTATTCGGTTTCCAACACGGCAGAGTACGGCGGCCTGACCCGCGGCTCACGAGTTGTGACCGAAGAAACCAAGGCTGAGATGAAGCGCATTCTGACCGAGATCCAGACCGGTAACTTCGCCAAAGAATTCGTGCTGGAAGATAAGTCAGGTGCCCCAAGCATCAAGGCTATGCGTCGCATCACCAGTGAGCATCCCATCGAAGAAGTGGGCGAGCGTTTGCGCGGCATGATGCCTTGGATTCAGGCCAATCGCTTGGTCAACAAAGAAATCAACTAAGCGATCGACGACTTTCGCGTTGTGAGAGCCAGTGGTCCCTTTGGATCACTGGCTTGGACACGACGTAAAAATCACTTGTTTCCTGTGCGCTTACTGCCAGAGTATGAGGCGCTAGACGTGTTATACGGTGCAGTATATGAATAACGATGACAAACCCGCCTTGCAGGTTGTTGGCGACGAAACAGCTAACCAAGCTGAATCATCGACACGCGACTCCGATGACCAAGGTGGCGATGCACAGCAATCCCAGACCCAAACAGGGGCCCAAGAGCACACTGACGCTCTAGGGGGATCTACGCCCAAGTCCTCGGGTCACGCTGGTTTGGGCCGTCGCGGCGTCTTCTTGCTGCCCAATCTGATTACCACCGGCTCCTTGTTCGCCGGCTTTTACGCCATTGTCACCGCCATGAACGGTCAGCCTCTAACCGCCTGTATCGCTATTTTTATCGCCATGATGCTGGATGGCGCCGACGGGCGTATCGCCCGCATGACCGGCACCCAAAGCGCCTTTGGAGCCCAATACGATAGTCTTTCTGACCTAGTAGCTTTTGGGGTAGCCCCGGCACTGGTGGCCTTTTCTTGGGGGCTTTCTGCCCTTGGGCAGATCGGCTGGGTGGCCGCCTTTGCTTATATGGCGTGTGCTGCATTGCGTCTGGCCCGATTCAATGTGGATGGTGATGAAGGCTCCTTTACAGGACTGGCCAGCCCCGCTGCGGCCGGCCTCATCGTCTTTGGAATATGGGTCGCCCTGCAGCAGGGTATGAGCGAGCCACCGCTGCTGGTGGCCCTGTTGTTCGCAGCACTAACGGTGTCTGCAGCCCTGCTAATGGTCAGCAACTACACCTATTTTTCGCCGAAGAAAATAAACCTGCGCGAGCGCATTCCCTTCGTCACTCTTGTGCTGATTGCCATGGGCTTTGCCGTAGCCATGGTCGATCCGCCCATGGTGATGTTTGGAATGGCTCTCGTTTATGCCGCCTCTGGCCCATTGGAGGATGTTTGGGCAAGGCTGAAAACTGCCAAATCGGCAAGGAAGCCCCAAGATGTTGATTCGTAAACCGCCAGCTATTCCCAACTCGGAAATTACCCCAGAACAGATTTACCGTGATCGCCGCCGGTTTATGACTGCCGGGGCCGCGGGCTTGGCAACGGCTGCCCTGTCGCCTATTTTGCAGGCGGGTCTGCAACCTGACGATACGGTTACCCCCGAAAGCATCGTTACCCAGTACAACAATTTTTACGAGTTCGGCACGGACAAAAGCGACCCTGCCGCCTACGCACATGAAATGACCACAGACCCCTGGACCGTCACGGTGTCTGGCGAGGCAAACAAGACCGGTGAATTTGCCTTTGAAGACATTATCAAGGGACTGGATGTGGAAGAACGCATCTATCGCTTCCGGTGCGTCGAGGCCTGGTCCATGGTGGTGCCTTGGATGGGCATACCTCTAAAGGATGTACTGGCCCAGTTTGAACCCACCGGTAACGCCAAGTTTGTAGAATTTGAAACCTTGTACCGGCCCGACGAGATGCGCGGTCAGCGGGGCTTTTTCTCCAGCATTGACTGGCCCTATGTCGAGGGTCTGCGCCTTGATGAGGCCTATCACCCCTTGACGCTGATGGTCACGGGCCTTTACGGCAAGGAACTGCCCAATCAAAACGGCGCACCTTGGCGTTTGATGGTGCCGTGGAAGTATGGCTTCAAAAGCATCAAGTCCATAGTCAGCATCCGCTTTACCGAGCGTGAACCCGTGAATACATGGAAGCAGTTGCAGGCCAGCGAATACGGATTTTACGCCAACGTAAATCCCAAGGTGTCCCATCCGCGGTGGAGTCAGGCTTCAGAGCGTCGTTTGCCCAACTCCTTGTTTAGCAGTAATCGCATGCCCACGCTGATGTTCAACGGCTATGAGGAAGAAGTAGGGCATCTCTACGCCGGAATGGATCTGCGTAAGTACTACTGATGGCGTTAACAGCGTCGCAACGCCTGGTAAAACCCGCGGTTGCGATGGCCATGCTTGGACCATGGCTGTGGCTGGGTTATCTGATTTTTCTGGAAACGGTGCAAAGCGGTACCGGTCTAGGCGGAGATCCGGTGGAGGGCTTGCTGCACTATCTAGGCGAGTGGTCCCTGATCGTGCTGCTCTGTGCGTTTTCTGTAACCCCGCTTCAGCGCCAACTGGGCTGGGCCATACTGATTCCCAGCCGCCGCATGGTGGGACTCTTTGCCTTCGCCTTCGTTTTGTTTCACGCCATCGTTTACGCAGTGTTCTATGTAGAGCTGGATGGCCGCTTGCTGCTGCAAGAAGTCGCCGAGCGACCCTACATTACGCTTGGCATGGGCAGTTTGCTGGTATTGACCCTGCTGGCGATCACCTCCACCCGAGGCTGGCAGCGACGTTTGGGTCGCCGTTGGAAAGCCTTGCACAGATGGGTATACCTGGCCGTGCCCCTAGCCTTGGCTCACCTGCTGTGGTTACGTAAGGATGGCTACGCAGACGTTGCCCTGTATACGCTTTGGGCCGGGCTGATGGCTGGCGAGCGCGTCTACGCTTGGCGCAGCCGACTACGAAAAACGCCCACCTAGGCGAGCGCATGGGATAGCATAGACGGTCCCTGTTATTCGACCCTGTCAGGTTATGCCACCCACGAATCCTAAAGGCCCACTGCTCAGCAAACGCCAGCATCGTATGTTGCAGGACATGGGTATTGACGTGTTTTTCTCTCGGCAGGCGGTGAGTGATATCCAAACCCAGTTAGCCTCCCAGCCCCCAGTGCAAAGCCAGCCTCCGGGGCATAGCCAGTCAACAGGGCAAGCTCAGGCAAGGCCCGTCGCCACTGCTGAAGCAGGTGCCCAGCAACCATCTCCGGCTTCTGCAGCCAGAGCGGCACTGGCTCAATCAGCGCCAACGTTGCCAGCATCGAACCAACAAACTGAAGCGATGAGCGGGGCAGGGCCAAATCCAAGTTCCGTCGAAATGGTAAGCGGCACAAATGCAGCCCAGGTAGAAACCGGATTAACCATTGAACTGAGCTTTGTGGCGACGCCATCGCTGGTTTGGGTCGGTGATGGGCCCCTGTCCGATTTAGAGCTGCGGTTCCTACAAGACCTGACCGCTGCCCTGCATCAAGCGACCACCGGTGCACGGCTAAAAGAACCGGTGCACAACAGCGACTTTCGCTGGCCGATCGTAGAAGCGTCGGGCACCCCGGAGCGGGCGGTAACCGTGTTCTGCGAAAAGCATCAAATGTTGTCGCCTAACACCGCCGTTATTGGAAGCACCAAGGCAACGGAAACGCTAAAGAAATGGCTGGGTGACAACGCCAGTCATTGGCTAACGGTAGACGCGCTTGCCCAGACCGCTGCACGGGGCGAATCCAAGCGGGCACTTTGGCAGCAACTGTTAGAGCACCTGCTGGCTGCGAAATAATGGTCTGGTCAAATTGATCGAGGAAAATCCTCAAATGCACCTGCGCCCAATGACGTCTTTGGATCTGCCTCGGGTCTTGGCCATCGAAGCCGCCAGTTATCCTGATCCCTGGAACCGCAAAACCTTTGAAGATTGCTTGGCCGCTCAGGCTAAGGGTTACCGATGCTACGTGCTGCTTGCCGAACACTCCGTGGTAGGGCATGCGATGCTAACGGTCGTAGTGGACGAAGCCGAACTGCTGAACTTTTGCCTAGCGCCGGAGCATCGCAGCCAAGGTAAAGCCGCCGTTTACTTTGATCGGTTGTTGGCTTTGCTACAGGAGCAGGGCGCCAAAAAACTCTTCTTGGAAGTTCGTCAAAGCAATACCCCCGCCCGGCGTTTGTACGCCGGCGCTGGGATGCGCGAGGTAGGCGCACGCAAAGACTATTACCCGTCTAAAGAGGGGCGTGAAAACGCGGTGCTGATGGGTTTAGAGTTTTGAGGCGATGTGCGGCCTAGCGGCACTGCCTTTTTCTAAGGCGGCGAGCGGAAACCACTTGGAGAAGTTGCTAACACTAGCTTTGAGAGGGGGTGCTCCGAGCCTCTCGCATCGGGC
>JAQWIX010000052.1 GCA_029248675.1 Pseudomonadales bacterium
AACCGATTGGTCTCCTGCAGGTCACGAAGTTGCTCGTTGGCAGTTTGAACTGGTGGGCCGGGTTGAGGTGAAACCGATAGTCGGCGGCGTTGCCGAGCTAACTGAAACCCAAGATGAGATTCATGTAAAAGCGGGCAAACAGGCCTGGTCCATGAATAAAGCATCGGGCTTGCTGCACCAGTGGCAAAAAGACGGCAAACCGATGCTAGCGGCTCCGCTGCAGGATAATTTTCTCCGGGCGCCCTTAGACAACGACATCGGCGTCAGCGAGGCCGAACGTCCAGACCCCCGGTCATGGATTTCCCGATGGCAGCAGGCTGGGCTTTTCAATCTGCAAAGGCGTTGTCTGAGTCTGATTGCCGAGCCGGAACTTGGTCGCGTGTTGGTGGAGCAGGGGCACTTTGCCAGTGACGAGTTGCTTTTCAGAACACAGTGGGATCATCGCTTTTTTGCTGATGGGCAAATGACGGTAAGCGTTCAGGTCTTTGTGGCCGGAGGCTTGCCGCCGTTACCCCGTGTGGGAGCACAAATGGCGTTGCAAGATCCACCCGAGGAGGTCAGTTGGTTCGGCCGCGGACCACACGAGAATTATCCGGACCGCCTTGCCAGTGCTGACCTAGGCCGCTGGCGAGAGCCCCTTGAAGCTCTGCACACGGACTACATCTTTCCGTCAGAAAATGGTTTGCGTTGTGATGTGTCTCAGGCTCAAATTGGGGCGGCGACGATATCGGGGCGCTTTCATTTTGGGGTAAGTCGGTATGGTCGGGAGCAGTTAACTGAGGCCACTCACTATCACCAACTTCGGCCTCAGGGCGGACTACACGTCAGTATTGATGGTTACCACATGGGGGTAGGTGGGGACGACTCTTGGACGCCTAGCACCAAGCCTCGGTACCTGCTTGAACAAACGTTTTATCAATGGGGATTTTCGTTGAGCTGATGCGGCGAGGGCCTATAAGGAGAGAAGATGGCTGACATTCACGGATTTTGTGATGACAAATTTGCGCCGGTTCGCGACGAACTGGCTCGGAGCATTGACGAGGGCCAGGACTTGGGGGCGTCCTTCGCAGTGACCATTGACGGTGAGATGGTCGTAGACATTTGGGGCGGCCATGTCGATGAGCAAAAGACCCAGCCGTGGCAGTTGGACACCATTGTTAACGTTTACAGCAGCACGAAGACCATGTCCTTCCTTTGTGCCTTGGTACTTGCCGATCGCGGTCAACTGGATTTCGATGCCAATGTCGCCGACTACTGGCCGGAGTTCGCACAAAACGGTAAAGAGCAGGTCAAGGTCTGGCACTTTATGAATCACGCTGCGGGTCTTTCCGGCTTAGATGTTCCCATGGCCGGTGAAGACAACTACGACTGGGACAAAGTCGTTAACGCGCTAGCGGCACAAGCCCCCTGGTGGGAGCCAGGCACCGCGACGGGCTACCACGCCATGACTCAGGGTTATCTCATTGGTGAGTTGGTGCGAAGGATCACTGGAAAAAGCCTCGGCAGATTCTTCCAAGACGAGATAGCAGGACCACTGCAGGCCGACTTTTTCATCGGCTTGCCGACCAGCGAGTTTCGCCGTACTGGCAAATTGGTCGTGGCGGATCAGGGCAACGATTTAGCGGCGGGCTTGGGTGCTACCGAGGACGATTCGATCCCGGTGCGGACCTTTGCCAGCCCCTACGTTAAGGCCACGGACTCCTGGACCGATGGCTGGCGTCAAGCAGAAATACCCGCAGCCAATGGTCATGGTAATGCCCGGGCGATAGCCACCCTTCAAGCGCCTTTGGCGTGCAAGGGTTCGGCCTTTGGCGTGGATCTGATGTCAAAACAGACAGCAGAGTCAGTGATGCAAGAAAGGATTTCCGGCCAAGACCTAGTGTTGGGCGTACCCCTGACCTTCGGGCTCGGATTCGGTTTGAATTCCCAGATAATGCCTCTTTCGCCGAACAAAAACGCTTGTTTTTGGGGTGGCTGGGGCGGCTCCAGTGTCTTAGTAGATCAAGACGCGGCTCTTAGCGCGTCCTTTGTTATGAACCGCATGTTTCCGGGGTTGTTAGGAGATCGACGCTCCTACACTCTAGTGCAGACTATGTATCAGTGTTTAAAGTGATTGACGCTTAGAGGTTCGAGAACCCCCCCAAGGACAACCCAAGGGCAACTCAGGAAAAGGAGGAGAGGGCATGCAAGATTTTATGCAAAAGGTCGCGGTGATCACGGGAGCTGGTTCCGGCATGGGCCGATACTTGGCCGTGCTGCTGGCGAAGTCGGGCTGCGACGTGGTGTTGTGCGATGTTAACGAGGATACGTTGGCAGGCACCGCGAGTATGCTGAAGAACTATAACGTGGCGGTGTCCAGCCACCTGCTTGATGTTGGCGACGAAGAAGCCATCAAGGCGCTGCCCGAGAAGGTCGTTGCCCAACATGGCAAGGTAGACCTTGTTTTTAACAATGCGGGTATCACCGTGGACTCCGACTTTGCTTCCATGCCAGAGAGCGACTGGGACAAAGTCATGGACGTGAATCTACACGGTGTAATTAACATGACTCGGGCCTTTTTGCCTTATTTGGCCGAGCGCCCCGAGGCAGCGTTAGTCAATACCTCGTCAATATTTGGCATGATTGCTGTACCAAGACAGAGTGTTTATCACGCGACCAAATTCGCCGTGCGCGGTTTTACAGAGAGTCTAGTGAAAGAGATGAAAGGCACCTCTGTGCAGGTGCATAGCGTGCACCCCGGACATATCGGTACCAATATTCTTTCGTCAGCCAAAGTAAATCCGGTTCAAGAAGGACAAGAGCGTACGGGCATGTTTGCTAGGCCAGATGCCACGCAAGAAGAGCAGGGAGCGGCGTTCCGCGAAAATGGTATGCACGCCAGCCGAGCTGCCCAGGTGATCCTTAACGGTGTGCGCAAACGCCGCAGTCGAATTTTCGTTGGCTTAGACGCCAAGCTGGTTGACTTGGCCCAGCGACTGACGCCCATGCACTACGATAAGCTGCTGCCGCTGATCTTTTTGCCCTTGGTGCTTTTTCGCAACAAAAAAGCCCTGAAGGATCTGCCAGCAGAACCCTAGGCGCTGTCTGAGGTGCGTAATGACGCATGAAACCTCACTGAGTCCGCCGATCATTGGTTTTGAAAATTGATCGTTATCGATTAGCGAAGGAGTCTGAGAAATGACGGAATTTGTTCGCACTGCCGAAGAGAACTTTGCCAACCTGCCTGGTTTTTCCTTTCAGCCGAATTACCACCGGTGGCAAGACCTGCGCATGCACTATCTGGACGAAGGCCCAAGAGATGCTCCGGTGATGCTGCTGCTTCACGGTATGCCGACATGGTCTTTTTTATATCGGAATGTGATTCCGGGCTTGGTCGCAGCCGGTTATCGATGCATTGCGCCGGACCACATGGGCTTTGGTCGCTCGGACAAGCCCACAGACATTCACTGGTACACGGTTGCTCGTCATACGGAAGTACTAACCTCGTTAATTGTGGAGCTAGATCTGCAAAACATAACCTTGGTCTGCCAAGACTGGGGCGGGCCAACTGGGTTGGCCCAGGCAGCTACGATGCCCGAGCGTTTCACGGATTTGGTGATCATGAACACGTGGTTACATCACCCAGAGTATGAGTACTCCCCTGGGATACGACGCTGGAACGCCGGATGGCATGAGGAAGGCACGTTTGCCAGACCCGAGCCTGATATTGGTTTGTTACTGGTGCTCAGCTCCGGGTTAATGGAGCAGGGAAGTTTTATGCAAGCTTTTGTGGACGGCAAGGACCCCCAGTTGAGCGGCACGGCAGCGGACATGTACGCAGGCTATTCGGCCCCTTACCGAGGTTTGCCGGACAACGGTTACAACGGTTTTCGTCGCTTCCCGCTGTCGATTCCGATGGACAGCTACCACAATGGCAAAGCTGCCGCTCAGACCCTGCATTATCGAACCTTGCTGAACTGGGCATCTGATGACAGTAAAGGCTGCCACTTTATTTGGGGCTGCGCAGATGATGTGTTTACCGAGGATTGGGGCAGGCTATGGGCTAAGCAGATGAATGCCAGTTTCGATGCGATCCCGGATGCGGGTCACTTTCCTCAGAACACCCACGGGGAACTTTTAACCAAGCTGATTCTTGATTACAAAGGGGTGGTTTAACGCCTAGGAAGGCAGCGCCGGCTCGGTAGCGGCGCTCCACCCCCAATATTGCCTCTACCACTGATCGACATGCATGACGGTTTCCACAGGGGGGCGATAGGCGGCTTTGAAGTCGGTCCCCTTGGTGTAGGCAATGGGAATCAGGGCTACCTGAGTAAACGACTCATAGGGTATGCCCAACAACTCGGCCACCGCCTTTTCGTGGGCAAGGTGCAAGGTGGTCCAAGCAGTGCCGATGCCTCGGGCACGAGCTGCCAGCATGAAACTCCAGGCCGCTGGAATAATGGATCCCATTGTGCCTGCTTGGGCGCTGACATTGGCCCCTTCAGGATTGTCGATGCGGCCAGCAATGCACGGGATCATTAGCACCGGTGCCTTACCCATGTTTTCGGCCAAGTAGTCTGCGGAAGAGGCACTGCGCTGCTGACTGCTGGACAAGGACTGGTCGGCGCTTTCGGCGTGCAAGTTGTGGATGGCGAAGGGCATGTCGCGATATTGGCTGAAGGCTTGTCGATAGTATTCCCCAATTTGAGCGCGCTTGTCTGGATCCGTGACGAAGACGAATTGCCAACCTTGGGCATTGGAGCCTGAAGGGGCCTGCACGGCCAGCTCCATGCACTCCTTGATTGCCGACATGGGTACCGGACGGTCAAAATCCAGTCGTTTGCGAACCGCTCGTGTCGTGCTTAGAAGCTCGTCGTTGCTTAATTCCAGTTGTCCTTCAGCCATCTTTCTCTCCTATGAATTGGGTTTACCCGCTGCGGCTATCATTGAGACCGAAACCGGGCCCAGACGCAAGATTCCACTTTTACGTTGTCGCCCCTCTACCAAGGCGACTCGTTGGCTGGTTGCTTGGTCAGTCGAGGGGCAGGTGGTACGGGCGTGTTCATGAAGGTGAAAAACCAATGGGCGAAAATGACCAGGGTCAGGTCACCGGTTTGGTGCAGCATATGGCTGAAACCTAAGCCGCCGGCGAAGGCGAACAAACAGTTCCACCAGTGCCATCGCAGCGTCACGAAGTGGATCACGGCGAAGAGCGCGTTGCTGACTATGACCGCGACGATGAACGGCAGCACCTGAGACAGTTCGTTGGGCAAAAATAGCCGGAAAGCCAATTCCTCAACGATGCTGATAAAGAGCAGGTAACCAAGCCAGAGTGTGTGCCGGCTCCCAACTAACGGATTCTTGCGCCGTTGATACATATGAAAAAAGATAGACAAGCCGGTGGCGGCCAGCAGATATCTTAGCGGGTTCTCAAACAGAGGCGTCAGTGTGCTGTCGAGGCCCCCCCAGGAGGCAGGTAGAAGCAAGCCAAGCACGGCGAGCAAGCCCATGGTCAGACCGTGGCGTTGGACTACTTGGCGAAAAGAACTGAGGTAGGTGCCATGGTCGCTGGCACGGCGCTGCAGTCTGCCCTCTTGTGGCGGTTTGTAGGGGTGATTCACGCGGTTGTTGTCTTGATGCCGCGTTAGGCCGCGTGCCAGTAGGTTAGGTATTCGGCATAAACTGCGAAACCTTCCAGCCCCTCGGCTTCAATGTCGTGTTGGGTTTTGAGCAACATGTCGCCACCGCTCTTAGGTTGAGCATCTAAAAGACTGATGTGGGAGCGTAGCCTGACACCATCACCGACAACCATTGGCTTGAGTATGCGTACTTTGTCTAAACCGTAGTTTAAAGGGTCTTTGCCATCTTCCGGCCACAGGCCGCTGTTCTTATAGAAATGGGTGATAAGGCTAATGGCATGAAAGCCATGAAGTAGCGTGCCGCCGTATTGCGTGGTCTTGCCATGCTCCGGGTCGCAATGACCCGGAGTGCGCCAACGCGTTACCTCGCCAAATACATTCACCTGAACTTGGTCAATGTGGACCCAGGGACTGATACCCAGTTTTTGGCCAAGTCGTTGGGTTGCCGTTGCTAAAAGAAAGGGCAAGGTTGGTGTCATAGGGGCCATTGGTCCGCAATGTTGTTTCGAAGATGCACCTTAGTGGAAGTTGAACGGCGAAGCACTGGGAGATTGGATTGACAGGAAAACGACTTCTGGGCACTGTGTGCCGCAAATCCCACCACAAATTGGCAAGAGAAAGACGATGAGTGAACAGCCCTTGAGTGTCCAAGAGAGTACCCCTGAAGTCTCTGTATCCGAGGCAAGAATGCCCGGTGCAGCCGGAGCCAGTATGAAGGGACCTTTACCCGCTGCAGCGGATGTGGCGCTTGAAGACATTCTGCCGGTCAATCCTCGGCTGTTTAGTGAGCACCGCTGGCACGAATACTTTGCGCGGCTGCGTGAAGAAGACCCCGTGCACTTTAATGAAACCGATGTCGCTGGTCGTTTTTGGTCATTGACCCGCTACGAGGACATTAAAAAAGTCGATACGGATTGGAAAAATTTCAGTTCTGCTAACGGCATAACCCTTGGATTTCCGGTGGGAGCCGAGCTGCCAGAGGGTATGTTGAACATTTCGACCTTTATCGCCATGGACCCTCCGGTTCATGATGCTCAACGCAAAGCCGTTGCTGGGTCCGTTGCGCCAACCAACTTAGGCAAAATGGAAGCACTGATACGACAGCGCACCTGTGATGTGCTGGACTCACTGCCCGAGGGTGAGACATTCGACTGGGTAGAGACGGTTTCTATCGAGCTAACCACCATGATGTTGGCGACCCTATTTGATTTTCCTTTCGAAGACCGTCGCAAGCTAACCCGTTGGTCTGATGTGACTTTCGCAGTGCCCCAGCCCGGCGGCATTATTGAAACCGTCGATCAGCGCAGGGATGAGCTGCTTGAGTGTCTGCAGTACTTCCAGCGCCTGAAAGAAGAGCGTTTGCAAAACCCCGGCCACGATCTGGTATCTATGATGGCGCATGGCCAAGACACCAAGGACCTGTCGCCCATGGAGTATCTAGGGAATCTTCTGCTGCTGATCGTCGGCGGCAATGACACAACTCGCAACACCATGTCCGGCAGTATTTACGCGCTGAACAAATTCCCGGACCAATTTACAAAGCTTGCGGCTAACCCCTCACTGATCCCCTCTATGGTGGCAGAGGTAATTCGTTGGCAGACGCCGCTGGCTTACATGCGCCGCACGGCGAATCATGATGTGGAGCTTGGTGGCAAACAGATTAAGAAAGACGATCAAATTCTCATGTGGTACGCCTCAGGCAACCGTGATGAGCGGGTGTTTGAAAACCCTGATGACCTAGACATTGAGCGACCCAATGCGCGTCAACATCTGTCCTTCGGATTTGGCGTGCACCGGTGCATGGGTAATCGTTTGGCGGAGCTGCAGCTGCGGATTCTCTGGGAGGAATTGCTTCAGCGTTTTGACAAGATTGAAATGCAGGCGGAGCCAGAGCGCACGTTCTCCTCGTTTGTAAATGGTTATACCCACTTGCCTGTGAAGGTTAGCCGCAAGGGGTAACCTCGACCCGCCGTCGAAGCTTAGCGCTTACGCCCGAGTCTCTCGGGCAACGACCGGCAGCTCGCTTTTTCAAGGTCAGCAACAATTACTCGTCCGAGTCTAAGTCTGAACCTACCGTTAATCCGGTAATTACTGCCGACTATCGGTGGCAATTTTATCCCGCTCGCCTGTGACCGCTAAATGCTCTGGCTTTAGGTCACAGTTCGAGGTTTATCCGTGTTAACTCGCTTTTCTTTGTTCCGCGTCGGTGTCGGCGCTCTGATACTCGTTTTTTCGCCACTGAGTATCCATGCAGCACCGGATCTGGGGTTGCTTGGGGCAGAAGCCCAAAGGCAGTCTCTGAACTTAGACTTTTTGCTGCAGCGCGCGCTCCAAACTCATCCCCAAGTGGACGCAGGGCGAGCCGACGTGCGCTCGGCTACCCAAGGGGTTAAAACGGCACGATGGCAGTATTTCCCGACACCGGCAGTGTCATATCAGCGCGCATTTGCCGACGATAACGATCCGTCTTTCCAAGGCGATGATTACGCAACCGTTGTTAGTTTGGAACAACCCCTGTGGACCGGTGGGCGCTTACGTAGCGGCATCCAGGGTGCTAAGGCCAACTTAGAAGTTTCTAAGGCGACCCTGGAAGAGAGTCAGCGTGATTTGGCATTGAGGTTGGTTCAAACCTACGGTGACTGGCTGTCTGCAAGTTTGCAAAGACAAAGCTTGGCGATCAGCGAGGAACGCCATCAAACTCTGTTTGAGCAGGTGGAAAGGCGGGCTGCAGGCGGCGTCTCAACGGGTAGCGATTTGGAATTGGCCCGGGGACGCCTTGAGTCGGTAAAGGCTGATCGAGTTGCCACTGCGGCACGAGAATACCGGGCTCTTGCGGTGCTCTCGGAACTGGTCGGCTTGCCGCTGAATAGCGAAGCCTTAGAGCTTGGGCGCGAGGGTTATCCACGTTTGCCATCCGGCTCAGAGAGCGAACGAAGAGATCAGGACGAGTTTGAGATCTGCGGCTTTTGATCTCAGCCCGTGCAGCGCGAATATCCGCTTCGGCCCGACGAATCGCCGGCGCTA
>JAQWIX010000131.1 GCA_029248675.1 Pseudomonadales bacterium
GCTGAGGCTCAGCGGCCGGTGATCTATGCTGGCCAAGGCGTGCACTACGCCAAGGCTTGGGACGAGCTGAAAGCCTTAGCCGAGGCCTGGAACATTCCAGTAACCACCAGCATCGAGGGCAAGAGCGCCTTCCCAGAAAATCATCCACTGTCCTTGGGCAGCGGCGGTCGCGCCAATGCCCGTCAGGTGAAGCAGTATTTAGCCGAGGCGGATGTGATTTTCGGCGTGGGTGTTTCCTTTGCCCTCACAGCCTTTGGGGTGCCCATGCCCGCCAACAAGGACGGGGCAAAAACCATCATTCACGCCACCTTGGACCCCATGGATCTAAACAAGGATGTGCCGGCCCAAATCGGTTTGATCGGTGATGCCAAGCTAACGCTGCAGGCTTTAAACGGGGCCTTGGAGAGTTACCCAAGAGCAACCGCCGAATCCCGGACCGACGAGCCTGCAAAAATTGCCGCCATTCGTGACGCATGGCGAAGCGAGTGGTTACCCAAGCTCACCAGTAACGAAACCCCCATTAACCCGTATCGGGTTATCGCTGAACTGGATCGGCTGGTAGACAAAGACAACGTGGTAATCACCCACGACGCTGGCAGTCCCCGGGATCAAACCACGCCGTTTTGGGAATCCACTACGCCGCTGTCCTATATTGGCTGGGGCAAGACTACCCAGTTGGGCTATGGGCTAGGTCTGGCCATGGGTGCCAAACTGGCGGCCCCTGAAAAACTGTGCATCAACGTCTGGGGCGATGCGGCCATTGGCTTTACCGGCATGGACTTTGAGACCGCCGTGCGGGAGAACATCCCAATTTTGTCCATTTTGTTTAACAACTTTTCCATGGCCATCGAAATTCCCATCATGCCGGTGTCTCAGGAAAAATACGGCGCCATCGAAATTTCCGGTCACTACGCTGACATGGCCAAGGCCTTTGGCGGCTACGGCGAGCGGGTGACAGACCCCAACGACATTGTGGCGGCACTGGAGCGTGGTATTGAAGCCACCCGCAACGGCCAAGCCGCCCTACTGGAATTTATTACCAGTCAGGAAATTGATATTTCTAACGAGTAATAACGTCTCTGTATTTTTCACTAGCGCTCAATTAATGGGCGCTTCATCAACTCGGGTTAAAACCAAAACCCGTGTCAAAAACCAAAGAGAGAACCTATGAAAGCACGCGCAGTAGCCCTGAAATCACGCCCGGTGGGCATGCCTAAAACCGATGACTTCGAAATCATCGAAATCGACGCCCCCGCCCCCCAAGACGGCGAGATTCAGGTGAAAAACGTCTGTATGTCCGTGGACCCTTACATGCGCGGGCGTATGTACGACCGCAAGTCCTATGTACCTCCCTTTCAAATCGGCGAAGTTCTGACCGGTGGCTGCATCGGTCAGGTTACTGCATCCTCGCACCCAGACTTCAAAGAAGGCGACCATGTCTCAAGCAGCTGGGGTTGGCGGGAAGCCTTCACCGCGTCCACCGAGGGTATCGAACGGCTCGGTGATATCGCTGCAGCACCGTCTCAGTACATCGGCGCCATTGGCATGCCCGGCATGACCGCCTATGTGGGACTACTGGAAGTTGGCGCGTTAAAAGATGGCGAGACGGTTTTTGTCTCTGGCGCAGCTGGCGCCGTGGGCAGCATTGTGGGGCAGATCGCCAAGCTGAAAGGCTGCACGGTGATTGGCAGCGCGGGTTCCGACGACAAAGCCCAGTTGCTTAAAGACGAGTTGGGCTTTGACTACGCCTTTAACTACAACGACGGCGGCATTGTCGGCCACCTGAAAGAAGCCGCTCCTGCAGGCATCGACGTGTACTTTGACAATGTTGGCGCCGAGCACTTGCAGGCCGCCATCATGTGCATGCGGCCCAACGGGCGTATCCCGCTGTGCGGGGCGATTGCCACCTATAACGACACCGAAGCACGACCCGGCCCGAACAATCTGTCCATGGCCATTGGTCTGGGTTTGACCCTACGCGGCTTCATTGTCAGTAACTTCATGCACATGGCCCCACAGTTTCGGGCCGACATGGAGAAATGGGTTGCCAGTGGTGCAGTCACCACCAAGGAAACCGTTTACCAAGGCGTCGAACAAGCCCCGGATGCCTTTATTGGCCTCTTCACTGGTGCCAACACCGGCAAGATGATCGTTAACTTCTAGGTTGGCTTCGGGCCGGGTGCGGGCATTTCCCGCTCCGGCTCGCCGGTTTTGCAACCAAAGACAGTCCGCCACGCGGGTTTACAGCCCTCGGCTCTCGTCACATAATGGTATTCAAACGAATACCATTATCACTTAGCCCCAATGATTCAACCCTAGAGGCTTACCAATGACGAATCTCGCCACAACCCGTCTTGTTACAACGGCTGGATCAAAGCCCGACACATCAAGCCCTGCCCTCCCGATGAGGGATGCGACAAACAACTTCGCCTGCAAGTTGCTGCGACAAGCCTGGCAAGACAGTGGCCTAAGCCTGCGCCAACTGGCAAGGCAGGCCAACACCTCCCACGCCACCCTGAACGCCTACATGAAAGGCAGCAAATCACCCAGTGCTGGTACCCTTGAACGCATTATTAGTGCCTGCGGCTTTGACATGGATATTTCCTTGCGGCGACGTGTTCGCTTTAGCAACGGTGTGCCTCGGGGTGAAGAGCTGGCCGAAGTGTTGACCTTGGCCGAGCAATTTCCGGTCCGGCAAAACAAGACGCAAAAGCTGCCGATATTCCCTCAACGCCCCAACGTTTAAAGTCTTAGGCCTAAACCGTGGTGCAACGCATGTTGGAAGCAGACCCCGTCGTCGACGGTAACGCCCTATGACGCTGGTAGAAAAAATCCGCGCTTGCCACGAAGCACTGGCAGCGGCAGCCATTCCCCACGCCTTTGGCGGCGCCTTGGCCTTGGCTTGGTGTACCGGCAGCGCCCGGGGCACCATTGATATCGACGTCAATCTGTTCGTGGGCACGGAACACATCCAGACGGTCTTGGATGCACTACCCGGCGAGGTGTCTTGGACAGCAGCGGATATCAAACGTCTGAAGCGAGATTTGCAGCATCGCCTGTGGTGGCAGCAAACACCGCTGGATTTGTTTTTTAACAGCACAGACTTTCATCAGGGCTTGCTGGAGCGTATTCATTGGGAAGACTTTGCCGGCATCAAGGTTCCCTTCGTCAGCTGCCAGGACCTAGCGGTATTTAAAGTATTCTTCGACCGCACCAAGGACTGGGCGGATCTGGAGGCCATGCAACAGGCCGGAACGCTGGACGCGCCCTTTGTAGCCGAGGTCATCGGCCACTACCTAGGTGACGATGACCCCCGTTTGCAACGTCTTCAGGCTATCGCCGACCCGAACAACTAGCTCGTTGCAACGATCTAGCTTGGCGTCGCGATATAGCCCCACACCTGATCCGCACCCAGCCCGGCCAAATGCTGGCCCAACTTGGCCTGCCAATAAAACTCGTTGCCCCACTCATCCCGCCAAGCCCAGAGCCGACGGGTAAAGTGATGCAGCCGGTGCTCGTAGGTGTAGCCCATGGCGCCGTGTACCTGATGCACCTGCTCGGCAACAATGCCGACGGCTTCGCCTACCCGAGCCTTCGCCGCGGCCACTTCTTGCTCAAAACGGTCGGTGCCCATGGCGTCCACGCCTGCATCCGCCGCCCGTTGGGAGGCCGCGACTTCGGTGCCGACCACGGCCAAGGAGTGTTGGATGGCCTGAAACTTACTGATAGAGCGTCCGAACTGACTGCGTTCGGAGGCAAATTGCAGCCCAAGATCCAGCACGGCCTGCAGGCCACCGGCCATTAGATTTGCTCGTGCCAGGGCTAGCTGGGCGTAGGGGGCGTCGGTCAATTCAATGACCTCTGGGGCCGCTGTGCCGCCCATCGTGTCCCTAGCCTCTCCTGCAAGGTTGGTGCCTTGCTCTATCGCTGAGGCAGAGTCATAGACTCTGACATCTAGGCTGTCTGCGGAGACGCCTAATACCGTCTGAGCCTGCCGACCCCAGGGAGTTTGGACGATGGGAGCCTGAACGCTGGCGCTTTGGGCTTCTAGTCCTACGGTGGCAAAGCCCTGCTCCGGCGCACGGGCCCCTAGCCACTGATTCGCCAGCAAAATCTCTGCCATAGGCAGGGGCACAGCGAAACGTCCACACACTTTCAAAAACGCGAACAAATCGCGAGTCTCAGTGCCGCTGTTTGGACTGCCTAGCTGATGAAAACCGTTTTCGACAATCTGCTGCCACAGGGCATCTGGGAACGCGCCTTGTTCGGTAGCATCCAAAAGCGCTTTGTCACAATGGTCTGCGAAGATTTTTTCCGCGGTATCAATGATGAGTTGTGATGTATCCATGTGCCCTCCTAGCGCAGACCAAGACCGCGAGCGATTACGCCGCGCATGATTTCCCGGGTACCGCCGCGCAATGTAAACGACGGCGACAGCATCAGCGTTTCTTCAAAGGTTTCCCGAAACAGCCGCTGCTTGGCTGGATCCACGGCGCTCAGATCCGGCACTACCAATCTGGCAATTTCCGGCAGCACTTTCTCAAAGTTGTTACCAAGCTCCTTCACCAGCGCTGCCTCCACGCTAACGTCCTTACCGGATTCCAACATACCCGCTACCGATAGAGACATACGACGAAGGGTCATGAAATGAGAGGCAATACGCCCAATGGCCGCCGCCTGATGGGGCGTGGGAGAGTCGCCGCATACCCGTACTAGCTCGACAAAGACGCGGAAAGACGACAAAAACCGCTCGGGCCCGCTGCGCTCATATGCCAGCTCTGACGTTACCTGCTGCCAGCCATTACCCGCCTCGCCGACGATTCGATCCTTGGGGACCAGCACATTGTCGAACACCACTTCGTTAAAGTCTTCGCCGCCGGCCATGTTGCGGATGGGGCGCACCTTGGCGCCGTCGTTTTTCAGGTCAACGATGATTTGGGAAAAACCCGCATGGCGGTTTTCCGATGGTGCTTCGGTTCGCACTAAGCAGATGATGTAGTGATTGCGGTGAGCGTCGGTGGTCCAAATCTTGGTGCCATTGATGCGGTAGGCATCGCCCTCTGCTGTGGCCGTCGTGCGCACAGACGCCAAATCTGATCCGGTGTCAGGCTCGCTCATACCGATAGAAAAGTAGCTTTCGCCCCGGGCAATTTCTGGTAGGTATTTTTGTCGCTGGGCCTCGGTGCCAAAACGCAGCAGCACAGGCCCGCTTTGGCGATCGGCAATCCAGTGGGCGCTTACCGGCGCTCCCGCCGCCAGCAGTTCTTCGGTAACTACTAGGCGCTCAAAGTTACTCTTATCACTACCGCCGTAGGCTTCGGGCCAGGTCATTCCTATCCAGCCTTGCTCACCCAGCTTTTGCGAAAACTCCGCATCGTGACCGGTGACAAAGTCGGAATTGGGTCTGGGCAGGTGTGCTTTATTCTCCGCAATGAAGTCTCTGACCTGCTGCCGCAGAACTTGGGACTCGTCATTCAAACTCACTCGATCAAACTGCAGCACGGTAGACCTCTCCTTTCTTATCCAGCCCAACACCCTACTGAGCCGCCAAAGTTGATGCAATCTTGTCAACGAGCCGAAACTTGTACAGGGCTCGCCAGCACTTTGGTCGGTCGCAGCTTATCCGACCCCAAAAGGGCCGCGTCCTGATGGCGGGAAAGCGTAGAGCTATGCCCCGGGCTATGGCACCATGCATACATGATTGATCCAGCCCAACTCAGTTACGCCTTTGAGCCGGTGTTTGCCGATATCAAGGAACGCGCCACTGTCGCCGAGCGGTTTATCGACCGCAGTTTGTATCAGGTTTATGTGGCAACCTTGTGGGCCAACGTTGTGCTATCTCCCAGCGAGGCAGGGATTGAAGAAGAGGATCTTGAAGAGCTGCACGACCTGGTCACTGCCGACATCCAGTCGGTTTTGGGCGACAATGAGGATCTGATGACGGTGTTCACCTTCATTAGCAGCAAGCCCGGCGAGCAAGCCATGGTCGAGGCCAAGCTGAACCAAACTCACAAAGATCTGCTGCAGTACTTTTCCAGCATGATCCTAGATCCGGACGGCCACAAAAAGTGGATGGACGAGATCCGCGAGCAGCTTTAGCTAGCCCATTACATTGACGATCAGTGACCGGGTGCGGGGGCTGTGGCGATGCTCCCACAAATAAATGCCCTGCCACACACCCAGCGCTAGCTCCCCCTGAATCACAGGTACCGATACCTGCACTGCGGTTAGCGCACCCTTAATGTGGGCGGGCATGTCGTCTGGCCCTTCCTCCACATGGGTATAAAGCGGGTCCAGTTCGGGCACCAAGCGCGACAACCAGTTTTGCAGATCCACCTGAACCGCGGGATCGGCGTTTTCCTGAATCAACAAACTCGCTGAGGTGTGCTGAATAAATACCGTAGCCAAGCCATCGATAACGCCACTGGCTTCCACTGCAGAAGCTACCCGGGCGGTAACGTCGTATAGCCCCTGACCTGTAACGGGAACATCGAAGAGGTGGTTACTCATACGATCAATCCATGTGCCAAAGGCTGAGGTAGGGGAAGTACGTGATCAGCATCAGTGCAAAGAGCAGTACTAAGAAGAATGGCAAGGTGGCCGCATAAAGTTCTGTCAGCGGCTTTTTGAGTCGATAGCTGGCAATGAACAAGTTCATTCCCACCGGCGGGGTGAAGTAACCGATCTGCATGTTGGCCAAAAAGATGATGCCCAGATGCACTGGGTGAATGCCATAGCCCACCGCCACCGGCAGCAACAGCGGCACCATGATCACCAGGGCGGAAAATATGTCCAGC
>JAQWIX010000161.1 GCA_029248675.1 Pseudomonadales bacterium
CCCTGTTCATTAACGGTTGTGGCCGGGTCGACCTGCCGGGAGTATGTCCCGGGGTATGCAGAAACTCGATTTCGATGTTGCCTACCCGCAGGGTATCGCCGGATTCCACGCGTGCGATATCCGACTCGGAAACCTCCGTTACCTTCTTAATACCGTCGGCTTCTAGGTTGTGGGCGTAAAGTTTTACCGGGTTGGTCTCCAGTAGTTTGGCGTAACCTTCAACCTGATTTCCGCTGAAAGAACCGCCAACGTGATCCGGGTGGTAGTGAGTGGCTAGAGCGGCGGTCAGTTTGTAGTCCTTTTCGTTGATGTGGCTGACCAAAGAGTCGATATCCCAAGCAGGATCCACAAGGACAACCTCGCGAGTGCTTCGGCAGCCAATCAGGTAGGTATAGTTTTGCATCGGACCGATTTCAATCTGTTCAATAATCAGATCCGAGGGTTCTTCCCAGGCTGCTTCGCTCATGTGTTGTACTCCCCGTTGCCTTGGTAAAAAAAGTGTGATCAGCCCAAACCATAAAGAAATTACCCGGCTGAGTAAAAACCTCGCGGGGTCGACAATTTCAGCGGCAGTCTGTGTTTTGATGCCACCTATGTCTTCTTGAATCGACACCTTCCGTTATAGTTTGGTGATGAAGGTGCCTGAACAAACTAATCAACCGGCGAGCCAGCTAACGTTAGGTAGTTCGCTGCCTATGCGAAAGTCCTTGGTGTCCGCGCTGTTGACCCAAACCGATTTGCCATTGACCAAGGTCGCTCTAGAAGGTGGGTTGAGCGGGGTCCGGGAGTTGCGTACACATTGCCAGCATGCGCATGGTTTAACGCCAACCGAACTGCGCCGCATGCAGGGGGCCACTGGTGTCGAGCCCGGCGGCATCACTCTGTCGCTGCCGGTAAAAGGGCCCTACCACATGGATTGGGCCTTTGATTACCTAAGGCGGCGGGCGCTACTGGGTATCGAAGAGGTGGCCGGCCACCATTACAAACGTCGAGTATCGGCGTCAAACCAACCGCCATCCTGGGTTGAGGTGTGGGCCGCCAATGGCAGTTTGCAAGCCCGATTACCTCTTGGGGGTGCGCCTGTTTGCGAGTTGCTTAGTCGGGTCACTCGGCTGTTCGACCTGCACACGGACAGCCGGGTGGTCGATCACACCTTGGCCACCTGTTCGCCTATGTTGGCCCAGAGCGTTAGCCACGCACCGGGCTTGCGGGTGCTGGGTGCTTGGGATGGGTTCGAAACCACCGTTCGGGCGGTATTGGGTCAGCAGGTTAGTGTGGCGCGGGGTACAGACTTGGCCAACGGAATGGTCCAAGCCTACGGGCAGGGGGACTTTCCCAGCCCTAGCCAACTGCAGAGTCGAGACATAGCGGAACTTGGAATGCCCGGTAATCGAGGTCGAGCCATTGCGACCATCGCCGAGTGGGTTGTGCAAGAGAATCTTGAGCTGCCCGAGGGCGATGTTGCGGAGGCCTTTGTATCGCGCATTGGCGAGATCAAGGGCATTGGTCCGTGGACTCAAAACTATGTCCGATTGCGGGTTGTGAAAGACCCAGATGCCTTTCCGCACAACGACTGGGTTGTACTGAAGCACTTACAGACCACCCCGGCGGAAGCATTGAAGGTAGCAGAGCCATGGCGCCCCTGGCGCGCCTATGGGCTGATGCACTTGTGGCGTTTGGCCGCGATTGCGCGAGGGAACCGAGTGCGGCAGCGGCCTGACTAGCAGACTATAGTGTGCGCTAACTTACGAAATTGGCTTGGAGAAATGTTATGAATGCTCGTTCTTGCACCGTTTTCAGTACGATGAATAGCCCAATTGGTTCCTTATTACTGACGGCTCATGAGCGCGCGTTGACGGGTTTGTATTTTTCCCAAGGTAAAAAAGCGAGATTGAATGCAGACCCGGACTGGTGCCGGGACGACGATCGATTTGAACAGGCCAAAGAACAGTTGCAGGAGTATTTTTCCGGGCGACGACGGGTATTCGACCTGCCTCTGGATCCACCGGCTACACCTTTTCAGGCCAGGGTGCTGAAGGCTTTGCAAGGCATCCCCTACGGCCAAACCCGCACCTACAAAGAAATCGCTGAAACTATTGGGTCGCCGAAGGCTATGCGGGCCGTAGGTAATGCTAATGGCAACAATCCATTGGCGATTTTCATTCCCTGTCATCGCGTCGTGGGCAGCGATGGATCGTTGACTGGGTTCGGCGGCGGTTTGGATGCAAAGCGGTTTTTGTTGGCTTTGGAGCGCTAAAGCCTTGCCTGTGTTTTGAATTATATAACTATATGGTTACTTATTTGCGGCAGCAGGCCGATTTGCATCCATAAGTAAATAAATGGTTACATGTAGCCATGCGTAACCCACAACAAACACGCCATCGGCTACTGCAAGCTGCAATTCAGCAGCTAGTGACTCTCGGTTCCGCGGGTATTCGTGTGGATCAGTTGGCCAACGATGCCGGCGTTAACAAGCGAATGATCTATCATTACTTTGGCAACAAAGAGGGTTTGTGCGCTTGGGCGTTAGACTCTCAGGTTGCCTGCCTAGAACGTTTTGAATCCGAGCAACGTCGCCGCCTACAGGTAGATGGCGATGCCTCGAAGAGCTTGCTAGCCAGTACCCTGAGAGACCTGCTTCGGCCCCTGTTGCCAGAACAGTTACCAGAACGACTATCAGATTTATCCGATGCAAAATCGGCGTCATTGGTTGTGGCCGAACAATACCCCGAAGATGCCCATGGTATTCAGCGAGCGGCCATTATCGTGCTACGTGCCTTGCTGGACCTGCGCGGAGGGCAACCCGAACATCGGCTAGCTCGGACCGCTGAAGCTGCATGGCGACAAGTCATGCCTTGGCTTGTGGCGTTGGCGGCATCTGGAGTGCCCTCTGGGTCGTCCCCTGCACTGTTACCGCCGGCAAAGCAGCGGCTGAGCTTGAGCCCGGTCATAAGCCCAATTTCAGGCCGTTGAACCAGTACATGGGCTCCATTATGTCATTGGCGGATCGGGGTTATCGCCGATCCGCTGGATTCAGAATTAGAAAGGCCTAATAGTCTGATGAAGCTGAGCAATTCGTTTTGGCACGATGTTTCAGCGACCGAATGTGTCTTACCTTCTTGATGATTGCGACAACAAACACAATGCCCGAATGCAAATAGAGTAAGCTTAAAAAATTAATAGGAGCCATTCCTGTTTGGGGTAAATAGACCAGCGCATAAACGATTACGATTAAAAAATTAAGGACGATCGCCTTTGTTAAACCGGTCCAACCTCTCAGCAAGATCATCGATGCTAAAAATAAAACACATGGAATCGAAAATACTATGAATATCAGCATAGCCTCAGCTCCATTCGGTGAATGGGCAACGTCTGGCTGAACGCCCATTTATTGAGGCTTCGTCTTAAAGAAACCGTTAGACCTCAGTATACCGAATTCGTGTAATGTCGTACTCGGTGGGATCCGGAGTTTTTTCAAAGCTCAGAACCTTACTGTTCTGGGTAGTTTGTAAAATAGAAATTTCGTCGCCTTCTAACTTTCCGATAAGTGCCTTAGCCATGGGTGAATCGATACTGATATAGGCGGGGTCTTGATCGATTTCATCGGGGCCAACGATGCGGTAGGTGTATGAATCACCGGTGTCCCCGTGACGCAGTTCCACCCAAGCACCGAAATAAATTTTGCGGGTGTCGCTGGGTAACCGATCCACCACTTGCATGGTGCTAATGCGCTTATCCAGATAACGAATGCGCCGATCTATCTCTCCTAACTGGCGCTTGCCGTAGATGTAGTCGGCATTCTCCGAGCGATCCCCCAAGGCAGCGGCGGCGGCCACCCGGGCTGTCACTTCGGGTCTTTTGACCTTCCACAGGTAGTTGAGTTCTTCTTGCAGGCGAGCGAAGCCCTCAGCGGTAATAATTGCCGCTTTAGCTGGTTCTGGTGGTCGGTAGCGTCCCATGGCAAAAGATTACCTGATGATTTTTTCAACCGCCCTTGAATTGTTCAGCTTGTGCCAGCCCTTGAACACTTTAACGGGTGTGGCATAGAGGCAGCTTGGATACAATCAGCCCCCGCTGCAGGATCTCGAGGGGGTCAGTCATGGCATTAAACGAAAAAATACAGGTTCATAAGGCATCTGGCGCCTTGGGGGGATTTGTCCACGGAGCTTCTCTTGAGGACGTTGCGTCCAGCGACGCTGTCTATCAGCGAGTGCGCGCCTTGTTGGTAGATCACGAGGTGCTGTTTTTTCGCGATCAGCCCCAGGGCCCACAAGTATTTGCCGCCTTCGCCAAAAGCTTCGGGGACGTTTTGGGGCATCCTGCCTACACAACCGTGGACGATGCGCCAGATGTGCAGATTCTAGAAAGCACCGCTGCCAACCCGTCCAAGATTGAGGTTTGGCATTCGGATATGACGTTTATGCAAACGCCACCCAGTTTCACCCTGCTCCAGGGTCAAATTATTCCAGCTTTCGGCGGTGATACTCTTTGGGCCAGCGCCACTGCCGCCTATGATGCCTTGTCGCCACAAATGCAGGCTTTTTTGCAGCCGCTACAGGCGGTGAATGACTTTCGCCACGGGTTTCGGGAAAGTCTGGCGGAACCGGGTGGGGCAGAGCGCCTAGCGCCGGCCATTGCAGAACATCCGCCCGTCGAACACCCTCTGATTCGTACCCATCCCGAAAGCGGGCGTAAAGCTATCTATGTCAATGCGCTGTTTACCACTCATATTGCGGGTTTGCCGGCTAAGGAAAGCGAGGCACTGCTGGCGTTTTTGTATCGTCACGTGGTGACCGAAGAGCATACTGTGCGATTGTCTTGGCAGCCCGGTACTGTGGCTATTTGGGACAACCGTTCCACTCAGCACAAACCGGTAAACGACTTTTTGCCCCAGCACCGCTTGATGCACCGGGTCACTTTAACCGGCGACCAACCAGCGTAACTGGAGAGTTTTATGCGCGCAACGTACACCAATTTAGCCACCGCTTTAGTAGGCATGGTTCTGCTGACGGCCTCCATGGTTCAGGCTCAGTCGACTGAGCCAGAGCTAAAACTATTGCCAGCCAAAGCCGCGTCCTCGGCGAGGCAGGCAGAGGCCCAAGCCCTAGAGGTGATGTATGCCTTTATGCGCTCATTCAATGCCAGGGATCCTAAGGCTTTTGCCGATACGCTGTTGTTCCCTCATGTTCGTATTGCCAGCGGTGGCGTTCGTGTTTCGCCGGATGCTCAAACCTTCATCGAAGCCACGGATTTCGATGCCTTTGCTCAGCGGTTTGACTGGGCTTTTAGTCGTTGGGAAAGTATCGAAACCGTGCAAGCTGACGAGAACAAAGTGCACTTTGCCGTAGTATTTGTTCGACACAACCGTGCGGGCGAGCCCAACGCAACTTTTCGCTCACTCTATATTTTGCAGCGGGCAGCGTCGGGATGGGGCATTCGCTCTCGTTCCAGCTTTGCACCGTAATCTGCACCAGAGCCCTGCACAAAGACATGCGCCAACCTCTGGCCACAGTGGATGATTACCTAGTCGCGGCGGGATCCTTGGATAAAGCCCTGTTGCCGCTGGGTTTTCTGCTGGCCTTCTGTGCCCAGCATCAGCTGATGAGCCAACAGTTCATATCCCAGTACGCCCAACAGCTATCAGCGGTTCGTTTACAAGAAGGTCGGGTGTCATCCCTGTTTGCCGCCCATGGGGCCGCGCTACATGAGGAAGACTTTACGCCGACAGGCGCAGCTTTCGTGGGTCAGTGTTTGCCGTGTCTTGCCGAAGATTTTGCTCAAACCTTTGGCCCGGACTGCTATGAGATTGAGGATCAGTGGGAAAACTACCAGCAGCTGGCCAAAGTCTTAGTGCGGCGATTACTAGGGGCACCGGTGCGACAGGGCGAAAGCGGCTTCTTCGCGGGATTGGTGAAGGGAGTTAAAAAGCTATGGCGCTAGCACTGCGCGACTACGAAGTGTTCCGTGGCGATCCAGCGCACTTGCCGGACGTGATGTTGAAGGTTTTTGCTGGGCTGGTCCCGGAACCCCAGGTGCTGCGCGTTGCTAAAATTGAGGAGCAGATTATCGGTTGCTATGCCATGTATCTGCCCAGCGACGCCAAGCCTCGCCACGAATTGGCCATGGTGATGGTGTCAGAGCCGTACCGGCGCAATGGTGTTGGTCGTTGGTTGGTTGGTCACGCCATTGGTGTTGCGGAGAGTCGGGGCGGGCGCCAACTGTTGGCACCCTTGGCCGGTCCCGGAGATTTTTTACTCGGATTGGGCTTTCGAGGTAAGCCTAATGACTACCGATTCGAGATGATTCCGGAGTAACTAGGCAGCGAGTTTCTAGTTGATCTAATGCTAGACCGCTTCAGAGAACATGATTACGCTCTCAGGAAAGAAGCGTTAAGAGCCTGCTATGCAAAACAATATTCATATTTCGTACCAGCACGTACCTCGTTTTCGTACCGGCGACTCGGCTGCCACGAATTATCTTGAAGAACATGGTTATGTGATCTTTGCCAATGCGTTGACTGCTACCGAAGCCAGTAAAGCTGTAGGTTTGTTATGGGATTATTTGGAAGAGCTTGAGACGGGCATTGATCGAGCAGATATCGACACTTGGGGCGACGACCGTTGGCCCACCACCGTCCATGGAGGCATTTTGCCCAGCTATGGCATCGGTCACAGCGCGGCTCAATGGTTTATTCGTGATGTGCCGAACGTAAAGCAATGTTTCGCCCAGGTATGGGATGGCGACGAAGATCTGTTGGTGAGTTTCGATGGCGTAACCATCTGGCGCCCTTGGACCTATGAAGAATCATGGAAAACTAACGCTGGTAATAGCTGGCTGCACATAGATCAGCATCCGATTGGCCGACCGGGCAAGCACTGTGTTCAGGGTCTGGTGAACCTTTTGCCGACATCGCAAGAAACTGGGGGCAACGTGGTGATTCCCGGCAGTCATAGATTGTTCGAAAAAATACCCGAGCAATACGCAGAACGACTGGACCGGATTCACCCCAGCATTGATCACTTTCGATTTCCAAACGACGACGAAAATCTTGTCCAAAACCAACCCGTCATGTGTCATATGGAGGCGGGAGACTTATTGTTGTGGGATTCTCGAACCATCCATTGCAGCGCCCCGAGCCTGACCAAGCCTAGCCGGGATGATGAGCTGCTTCGAGCGGCGAGCCTGATTTGTATGATGCCTCGGTCTAAGTCCAATCCGGCGGTCATTGAGCAACGCAAAGCTGCAGTGAGCAATTTGACCTCCACCACAAATTGGTCAGATCGCTTTATCGATGCCGATGCATTCCCAAACATTCAGGCTGCACCCCTGCGAGAAACCTATATTTGGCCGAAGGTGCCGACCTTGAACAGTTATCAGCTGGCCATGGTGGGTTGGACCGAGGAAGAGATCGCCGCTCGGCAGTCCTAGCCCGCTGTTCAGCAGGCTAGGTTATCTGGGTTCATTATCCGCTCGGGCCGCCCGACCTAGGTAGCCGCCGTGATGGCGCAGGCCGTAGTCTTCCCGGGTAACGCCTTTTTGCTCTAGCAGCGCTAGGGCCAGAGCGTCACTGATGGCTAGCATCACGGCCATCGACGCGCTGGGGGTCAGGCCAAGAGGGCATGGCTCGGTAATCACTCCCATATTTAAAATCAGGTCGCTGTGATTGCGAAGCTCCGAGTCCAGATGAGATGTGACGCCAATGATCTTGTCGACGCCCAAATGCCGAGACATCTCCAAAATTTCCAGCACCTCTCGGCTTTTGCCGCTGGTAGAAAAGGCGATCATGACGTCGTTGCTTCCCACCAGTCCTAGATCACCGTGAGCAGCCTCGGCGGGATGAATAAAGTCTGCGGGAGTCGCCGTTGAGCATAGGGTGGCTGCGAATTTCTTTGCGATGTGCCCAGCTTTGCCGATACCCGTGGTGAGAATCTTGCCCCGGCAAGCCATCATGACTTCCACCGCATGAATGAAATCTGCATCGACCTCAATGGCATTGATGGCGGCGGCTTCTGCCTGAAACACCGCCTGCATGCGTTCTTTGATATCCAAAAGAGTAACCCTTAGCTTCCGCGTTCAAGATGCGCAGCTTACCTTAATATGAGGGTAGAGAGATCTTATGTGGTTGCTTATTGTGGCCTAATCCGACGCTCACGGTATCTATGCACCCCTGTAAAGGCAGCGGTTTGAAGCAAACCTGCTAGGCAATCCTATTGATCACGGATTTTCTGAAATCGTGAACGTGGTGTTAGGACTTCCAGTGACGACTAAACGGCAGTCGCTGAGATTTGGGGGGACGACATAACGTACTTGAAGTTCTATTTCGTAGATTATGAATCCGCTGATGCAATAGAGCTTGGCCGTTGTAAGTGAGCCTTCAGCGTTCGAAAGGGTGAATGCATTTGTCAGAAGTTTGTGCGCAAACCGCTTAGTGCCGTTGATACTTCGGCGGGCGGCGAAAGCTCTTTCTGACTCTTTATACCCGAGAATTTGTGTTACCAAGTTTGTATAGCTAGAGCGTTGTCTTGAATCGCTTAGTTTTGGCTCGATCCTTTGCCACGTGTCTAGAGCCGCTCCAAAATTCTTGTTGTGAAACTGCAGCCAAAACAAACTTTGTAAATGGCGAAGACGTTCTTCGTCTTGGAAGACGGAATCCTCATTCTCCAAGCTTAGGGCATCAGTAAGATACTC
>JAQWIX010000170.1 GCA_029248675.1 Pseudomonadales bacterium
AAAACACGGCGATCTTCGATTAATCGCAGAGCCGGTTTTGGCTGTGAAGAGAGTTTTGGGTGGGCAGCAGCCCTGGGGTATTAGTGTTCTTGCCGGATGCCCGGCAGGAGGCCTAGTAACAGGGCTAGAGATAGCGCACAGGAAAACGCCCCGACGGTCTTTGCAGTCAAAGTCGGGTTAGCAATCGGCAAAACTGGCTGATTGGAAGCGTTCATGCCCCGACTATAATGTCCCGATCCGTTATTGCAAGACCGTTTATCCCAAGAACACTTCTTATCGGGTCGTATTTCTGCGAGTCCTTTCCGAAAGAACTTGTCCCAAGTATTGATCTACAAACCATTGCAGAGTGGTTTGGTGAGCTTTGGGTGCCCCTTAAAGCACGATATCAACAGAGTCAGCTGACGCCTTTGCCATATCTCGGGCTTGCGCCACTGTCTCGCCTAGGGCCAGGGCGACACCCACCCGGCGTTCCCCCGCCACTTCGGGTTTACCAAACAGACGGATTTGGGTATCCGGCACCGACAAGGCTTGCTCCAATCCGCCAAACCGCAGGGCGGTGGAGTTACCCTTGGCGATGATCACTGCCGACGCAGCGGGTCCGTATTGCCGGATGCTAGGTATAGGTAGACCCAAGATTGCTCTGGCATGAAGAGCGAACTCACTCAAGTCTTGGCTGATTAGGGTAACCATGCCGGTATCGTGGGGACGCGGACTGACCTCAGAGAAATAAACGTCGTCGCCCTTAATAAAAAACTCGACGCCAAACAAACCCCAACCTCCTAGGACCGATGTCACCTGTTTCGCGATTTCTTCACTTTGGACCAAGGCGCTGGGAGACATGGGCTGTGGCTGCCAAGACTCCTGATAGTCTCCGCCCTCTTGGCGGTGACCTATTGGCGCACAAAATGTTGTGCCGCCACGATGCTGGACCGTCAGCAAGGTAATTTCGTAGTCAAAATCCACGAACCCTTCCACAATAACCGTGCCGCTTGTGCCCCGGGCGCCTTCTTGGGCATAGCGCCAGGACACGTCCACATCCGCTGGGGTTCGAACCGTGGACTGGCCCTTGCCAGAACTGGACATAACCGGCTTCACCACACAGGGCATGCCCATGGCTTCCACCGCTTGACGATAGTCTGCTTCATTGTCTGCAAACCGATAGGGTGAGGTTCGCACGCCCAGCTCTTCTGCTGCCAGCCGGCGAATACCCTCCCGGTCCATGGTCAGTCGGGCAGCCGATGCGGTTGGGATCACCCGCAGGCCCGATGCTTCCAACTCCACCAATGTGTCTGTGGCAATGGCCTCAATTTCAGGCACCACCAAGTCCGGCGATTCCAGCTCGATCACCTGCCGTAGTGCAGGGCCGTCGAGCATGTCGATGACATGACTGCGATGGGCCACCTGCATCCCAGGCGCGTTGGCGTAGCGATCCACAGCAATCACTTCTACACCAAGGCGCTGGAGTTCGATCACCACTTCCTTGCCCAACTCGCCGCTGCCGAGCATCATCACCTTGGTGCCATGCTCGGTTAATGCGGTACCCAACAGCCCAGACCCTTTATCGCTCATCGTTCTTCCCTAATTCAATTCTCAGCATTGTTCAGTCTTGAGCAGGCAGCGCTTTTGCCTGGGCGACCGCTCCGGCTTTAAAGCGTCGGGCATTTTCCACATAGTGGGCAGCGCCCACCCGGATACCGGCGGCTTGTTCATCGGTGAGGGTTTTTACGACCTTGCCGGGAGAACCCATGACCATGGAGTTATCAGGAATTTCCTTGCCCTCGGTGATCAGGGCATTGGCCCCTACGATGCAGTTTTTGCCGATTTTTGCGCCATTGAGCACCACGGCATTGATTCCGATCAACGATCCCTCACCGATTTCGCAGCCGTGCAGCATCACTTTGTGACCAATGGTTACGTGGGATCCGATGGTCAGCGGGCATCCAGGGTCGGTATGGAGTACTGAGCCATCTTGCACATTGGAACCCTCGCCAATGGTGATCAGCTCGTTGTCGCCGCGAATGACGGCGTTGAACCACACGCTGGCGTTTTGCTTCAGCAACACGTTGCCTACCACCACAGCGGAATCCGCCACCCAATGCTCACCCTCTGCGCGTACCCCAACACCGTCCAATTCGTACAACATCTTGCCCCCTTTACCCTTGGTTAACGCCGCGCTATTGAATCGCGGCAAAGCGAGCTTCATGGTAATCAAGCCGGTCCGTCAGGACTAGCGTTGTCCGGAATCAAAGGTGAGCCCCAGATGGCGTCACATTTGGGTATACTCTCTCGATGAATTTTTGCAGTGCCTGCGGCGAATCCGTAGATTACAAGGTGCCGGAGGACGACACCCGCGAACGCGCGGTGTGCAGCAGCTGCGACACCATCCACTACCAAAACCCCAAGGTGATTGCGGGAACGCTGCCGACTTGGGGTGACCAAGTGCTGTTGTGTAAACGCGCCATCGAGCCGCGACGGGGTTACTGGACCCTACCCGCAGGCTTCCTCGAAAACGGCGAAACAGCGGAAACTGGGGCAGCCCGAGAGACCATGGAAGAGGCCAATGCCGAAGTTGCCGAGGCCAGCCTCTACACCGTATTTAGCTTGCCCCACATTTCTCAGGTCTACATGTTTTTCAAGGCCGAGTTGATTGGTCCTAGTTACAGCAGCGGATCCGAATCTTTAGAAGTTGAGCTGTTTTCTGAGCAGGATATTCCTTGGGATGAACTGGCGTTTCCCGTGATTAACCAAACACTGAAACACTATTTTGCGGATCGCCAGAGTCAGACCTTCCCTGTGCACTACGAGAACCTGACATTTAAGCGACGCAAATAGCAGCCGCACATTCTCGACTGTCGAAAATGGGTCGGTGTTGGCTGGAGTCACATACCGGGCGCCTGTTCGCGATAAGCTGGCAGCAGCGCTCTGGTAGCAAGACTGTCAAAGCCCCGTGCAGCCCAGATCTCAGCAAGGGCCCAATACTCACCCAACGCGTTAGCGATGAGGCACCACGCGATATTCTGGTGCCCAAACCGAGTATTTGCTTGAAAGAAATGTAGTTAAATCAAAAAGTTGCTGGGCTGTCATGACGTCATTATAACGAGGCATTCTGGACTCGCCCTCACTGTTTACATGCCGAGGGTCCATACCTCTGGCTAATCGGTGAGATGGATTGATGATCGATGTCACGAGTTCACCGTAGGTTTTCACCCGGGTTTTCTCGCCACCCAACTGGATGTATATCTGGGGATGACCACCCTCTTGCATCCGCTGTACGCTGTCTTTGACGCTATGGCAGCGGTTGCATTGAAGCTCTACGAACGCGGCTTCACCCTGTTCTACGCTACCCGGCGGCAAAGCAAATCCTTGCCCTTCATTGTCGCAGCCAGATAACGCCTACCCAGCGGCTATCGCCCCGCACAAAATTAAAATTCGGTACATCACCTCAATTACCCTCTCTGCCCTTTTCTCCGCGATCACCTCGTTGCCTCAGTGGGCCTCTTTTGGATTTAAACCAAATAGGATGCGGGTGGGTACTTGTATTCAGGCTCTCCACCGTCTGGGCCCTACTTATGTGAGCTGGTTCACATTC
>JAQWIX010000177.1 GCA_029248675.1 Pseudomonadales bacterium
CATACTTTTATCATGAGGCCCGGCTTACTCGGTGTGATCGAGGAACTCGAAAAGGCTCCTGAACACTTTGCTTCCAAAGAAGTGAGTTATTCCTACCCCAGAAGGCTACGGAGCGCGTTAGAGCTCGGTTGTTTTCTCCGAGTATATGACGCTAAAAAAGTGGTATTTGGTCTGGATGCGGGTAGGTTGCATTCAGCTAGTGCGTGTTTGGTAGCGTTCGAACGTTACTTAGCTGATAACAAAGCACTACTGGTAAATTAAAACATCCTAGCAATGGGCGCTCTTCGCGCCGGTTCTTTGCGCTTTTCACGACAGCAAGTGGACGGAGCTAAAGAATGTGAATCTTCGGTTCCGCCCCCCAGAACTGCGCGATAGTTAATTACCAAGCTTGTAGATCACTTCTCCTGCAACCGCATACCCCGAAGATCTCGGTGAACGCATTCGTTCCGCGCGCCACCTATTGCTTCGAACCTTCGAGGAAAATCCCACAGAGAAACTTTGTAAGCGTCTTCGGAATGCGGGACAAAATAGCAGTCGGCGGAAATCGTATAGGGTCTATTGTTAACAAGGGCCGTAGGATGCTGCCGAGACGCTAACGCGAACTTTTTTCGGGTGTTCAAACACGATAAAAAGTGACGCAAGGCTCTGCAGTTTGCCCGTTTATAGCGGATTTGATTCTTTTCCAGATTGCTCTGTATTGTCACAGCCAGTAGAAGAGGGCTCCAAACTCTGAGAGACGATCCCACGTCCCTTGTTCTAAATGGCAAACACCGAGTTATAGTATGTGGAGAGCAGCAGCCATTGCATATTAATGTTGTGCGACCGGGTGTTTGACTACATTGGGCGCGCTGGGTGTTGATGGGTCTTTTATCTTTATCTGCTCACTCTTTTAGGCAAAGCCGGCTGCAGGCGCACAAGTTGGGGCGATAAAATCTATGTTGGTGATAAAACGTTTACTGATCGCATTCATGGCCCTATTTCTGGTGGTGCTTGCCGTGATTGTGGTGCGTACCCTTGCCCATCAGCCTCGGCAGGCCCTTGCCGTTGACCAGGTGTTGATTCCGCTTGATGCGGAGGCCTTGGCTGAGCGTCTGTCCGAGTCCATCCGATTTAAGACGGTTTCCCATCAAGATCCCCAGCACAAAGATCCCAGCCAATTTCTCGGCTTTATTGACTGGGTGCGCCAAAGTTATCCACTGGTGGATAGCACCTTAGAGCTAACAATGCTCAACGACACCATGTTGTACCGATGGGAGGGCAGTGACGCCTCCTTGGCGCCGATATTGATTACGGGGCATTACGATGTGGTGCCAGTGATCCCGGGCTCCGAAAACAAATGGAACCATCCGCCTTACGACGGCGTCATCGCCGACGGAATCGTATGGGGCAGGGGCACTTTGGACGACAAGAGCGGTGTGCTGGGTATCCTAGAAGCGGTCACCTATCTAATTGATCGCGGCCATCAACCCAAGCGAACCGTTTATCTAAGCTTCGGTCACGATGAAGAGATCGGCGGGCGCGAAGGTGCAGCCATGGTGGTCGCCTACCTGAGGGAACAACAAGTCCAGTTGGCCTGGTCCCTGGATGAAGGCTCTTTCGTATTTGACGGTTTGCTGCCGGGTGTTGACGGGCTGGTAGCTGCGATCAATGTTGCCGAGAAGGGCAGTATCACACTGGATATCGTCGCCACATCTCAAGGTGGGCATTCCTCCATGCCGACGAGGCAAAACGCGGTCAATGATCTGGCCCGGGCCATCACGAAGTTGGAAGAGAAGCCAATACCCGGTGGCCTCGAGGGATTAAGCGCCGAGCTTTTTGACAGGGTCAGCCGGCATATGCCCTTTCTTACACGGGCCCTGTTTGCCAATCAGTGGCTCTTTGGTCCAGTGATCGATGAGCAGTTCAGTAGCTCCCCCACCACTAACGCCATGCTGCGCACCACCACCGCGCCAACCATGCTGTCGGGCAGTGTAAAAACGAACATTTTGCCCATCGAGGCAGTGGCGACAGTGAATTTTAGAATTCACCCCAGAGACTCCATGGAGAGCATTGAAACCTATGTCAGTGACCTTGTGGGAAGCGAAACCATCAGCGTCAAAAACCGGGGCGGTCGAAATGCCTCTGCGGTATCGGATTGGCACGCATCGGGTTACCAAGCTATTGCCAAGAGCATGCGTGAGGTCTACGGCGAGGTGGTGGTAGCGCCCGGGCTGATGATCGCCGCCTCTGACAGCCGCCATTACGGTCAGGTAGCCGACAATGCTTACCGGTTCAACCCGATACGGCTGACACCTGAATTGTTAACCGGGTTCCATGGCACCAACGAACGAATTTCTATCGAAGACTACGTGCAGGGCGTGCGTGGCTACATTCGAATTATCGGCCAGGGCACCAGTAACTGAGAGCACAGGCCGGTTCAAGGTGTAAGCCCTGAAGTAGATCTTGCTGATCAAGGGCTTGTCCACTGGCCTATAGCGAGCCCCAATAGACTCGGCTTGATATGAAGTGCCGATAACTCGTTGCCGGGTGACCGGGCGCGCAATAAAACGCATAGTCTGGGGCTGCAGGGTTTGTCTGGTTGATGTGCCTCAGATTAAAAAGATTAGGAAGCCTCATATGCCAATACACCGAGGAAGTTGCCACTGTGGGTTGGTGCATTTCACTGCAGAGCTTGATGACCCGGCAGTGGGCCTCTACCGCTGCAACTGCTCGTTGTGCCGTAAAAAGGGCATTGTCATGAAGGCTATTCCCGACAGCGCCTTCAATGTGATTAAAGGGCAGGCAGACCTCAGCCTGTACCAGTGGAACAAGAAAATCGCAGAACACTACTTTTGCTCCGGTTGCGGCGTATATACCCATCACCGCCGGCGCAGAGACCCCACTCAAATTTCCGTCAATATGGAATGTCTCGAAGGGCTCGCCATGCCAAGCGCCGACATCATAGGATTGGTCAACGGCTTGGAGCATGAGTGATTTTGACTGTAGGTAGCCGATGCGGGCTATCGCCAACGGAGCGCCCAACTCCGGTGCCTGCTCTGGACCCCATGTCCTGTCCGTTATGGTGGCAGGAATATTGCGCGCTAACCAAACAGTTGAAACAAAGTGTTTCTGCTGGCTGGTTTAAGCGCTTAAAACGTCTCCTTATGGTTAATTTTAGGCTCGATTTCTCAGGTTTTTAGAGCCA
>JAQWIX010000041.1 GCA_029248675.1 Pseudomonadales bacterium
AGGCCTATCCAGCGTTCAGGGTAGAGCCTGGGCAGCAGCAGAGTAGGGGGCGGTTTGACAACAGCAATCGATGTGGCGTTGGCCACGGTTACAGCACGACCTTCGCAGCCAGTAATGTTATCTAGCCCAATTGAGGTGGCCCAGTTGCCCACCCCTGCCTTGGTGCTGGATAGACCTACCATGGACGCCAACATAGGAGCTATGGCTAAACACTTGGCGTCACATCACAAGGGCTTTAGGCCTCACGCGAAAACACACAAGTGTCCAACCATTGCTAAGGCACAAATGGCTGCCGGGGCTGTTGGCATTTGTACCGCCAAAGTCAGCGAGGCGGCGGTGATGTTGAATGCTGGCATTGCCAGCGTTTTGGTGACATCGCCGGTGTCGACAAGACAAAAAGCTCAGGCAGTAAATGCAATCGCCTCCAATGAGGCTGAGCTTTTGCTGGTTGTGGACTCTGTGGTGGGTCTTGATGCATTGGAAGCAGAAATCGACGCCAACAAGACCGTGGGCGTGGTTCTGGACTTAGACGTCGTGATGGGGCGGACCGGGTTGCGCGAAGACGATGTGTTTCTTCGATTGCTCGACCGCATCCACGAAGACCCACGCTTTTACTTTGCTGGCGTGCAGCATTATGCCGGCCACATTATGCACATTCCGGAATTTGAGAAACGACGGGAAAAGTCCTTGCGCTCCTGGGATCGTTTGGCCACCAAATTCCAGTTGTTGGAACAGCGAGGTGTACGGGCGGACATTGTCACTGGTGGTGGAACGGGTACTTACGATATCGATGTCGGTATCGAACACCTAACGGATCTTCAGGTAGGCAGCTATATTTTTATGGACGAGGAATACCGGCAGGTTGGCGGCGCTGATTCGGATCGGTTCAAAGGCTTCGACTTAGCGCTAACCGTCGCCTGTACCGCCATTAGCCAGCCGCAACCTTCGGCGATCACTGTGGATGGCGGCTACAAGGCTTTTGCCTCAGACAGTGTCAATCCCGTGTGTGATGGACTACCCGAACTGCAGTTTCGATTTGCCGGCGACGAACACGGCGTTCTCCTGCGGCCCGAAGCGGCAGATAAGCCCGGTGACAACCAAGGCTTGGGGGTAATGCTGGGCGATGTGCTGGAGTTTGCGGTACCTCACTGTGACCCAACGGTAAATCTGCACGATCAGTACTGGGTGCGCGAAGAAGACGGGATGGTGCACGGTTATTGGCCGATCTCTGCACGGGGCTGCTCGTGGTAGGACGTAACTGCGTGGTCTTACCGTAATGCTCGATCTTTTGTCCGCCGGTGGCGTTTTGATGCTGCCGATTTTGCTTTGCAGTATCGCGGTGCTCGCCATCGGATTGGAGCGATGGTGGTCGCTGCGCCGCTCTCAAGTCTTGCCTGAACCTTTGCTAGCGCGCCTGATTAACACGGCTGGGTGGCCCAACCAAGCGTCTGCCCTAGACGAGCTGGGCCAAACGTCTCAACTGGGTTATGTGCTTGCGGTTGGGCTGGCTAACCTATCCTTGCCCCAAGATGAATTTCAGCAAGTCGTTCGAGGTGCGCTGGATATGATCGCTCATAACTTAGAGCGCTATCTCACGGTTCTAGGTGTGATCGCCTCTATCTGCCCGCTGCTAGGCATTCTGGGCACAGTGGTCGGGCTCATTGAGGTCTTTGATCAGCTTTTTGCGGCCCAACAAGCTGAGACGCAGCTTCTTGCTGGGGGCATCTCCACAGCTCTTGTGACCACTGCCGCAGGGTTGATGGTGGCGATTCCCGCACTGGTTTGTCATCGCGTGATGTTGCGACATATCGATGCTTTGCTGATCGAGGTTGAGGCGATCAGCAATCGCTTTTTCGAACAGATGAGGGCTGAACGGTGAGGGCGCGACTAACTTGGCAGATCACTGTCGAAGGTAGCACAGCAAAGCAGTCTGGTGACCTTGGAGTTATGCACGAGCCTGCCGACTGTTTGGCTGGTGTAAGAGTAATTCATGGCGCGTTCTAGTGCGGCAAGACGAGAGGCTGGAATAGAGATAACACCGTTGATCGATGTGGTGTTTCTTCTGTTGCTGTTTTTCATGGTGTCGACGAATTTCGTGCAAAATAAAAGCATCTCGGTCAATTTGCCGGAGGCTCGGGAAGGCGCCGCGGTGGTATCAACCCAGCTGGAAATTGATGTTGACGCCCAAGGCCAGTATTCACTGGGCGGCGTGTCGATGGGGGATGATTTTGTAACCTTAGTCCAAGGGTTAAACCGCCATATGCAGGACGCTCGAGCCCCAGAAGCGGCGCAGATGCCGGTGCTTATTCGAGCCGACGCGGCAGCACCGCATCAGGCGGTGGTGACCGTTCTTGACGCATGTGCCAGCGTCGGTCTGACTCGCGTGAGTCTTGGGACAACGGGGTTGCCGGCATCCGGCACTGACGCCGCCGAAAAAAATAACTGGAGTAGTAGGTGACAGGTATTTCGAAGGACAAGTCGGACTGGATTATATATCGGCGTCTTCTGTCTTACGTGGGCCGTTATTGGGTGCTGTTGATCTGCGCCTTTATCGGTTTT
Source organism: Pseudomonadales bacterium (assembly GCA_029248675.1). GTDB lineage: Bacteria > Pseudomonadota > Gammaproteobacteria > Pseudomonadales > Azotimanducaceae > UBA4421. The sequence continues at coordinate 2,560 of JAQWIX010000041.1, forward strand.
GCGCTGGCTGCTGGCGCTGAAGCATATTTTGTCACGTTGTTTGGAAGTCTTATCGATGGTTGGGAGGATGCTCAGGTAAGGGCTGCCGCGACGATTCCTATCTTGATGGGTATTGTGGCTATCTCCAGAGCCCTCGGCGCCATAGCCGGAGAAGCGGCGATGTCCCGGGTTTCCTTTGGCGTCGTTTATGATCTGCGTGAAGAGCTTTTCGGGCACATCCTTAAATCGCCCAGTCGTTACTTTGATGGCGCTTCCCAAGGTCATATCGTTTCGCAAATCACCTTTACCGTGACCCAATTGCGTGACACCGGCACCGACGCCTTGAGGGCGTTGATCAAGGATGGTTTGAAGGTCATCGCTTACCTAGTCTTTTTGTTGTTGATTGACTGGCGTCTGACCATGCTTTTTATCGCCATGGCACCCCTGCTGGGCCTGATTGTAGTGTTTGCCAGCAACCGGTTTCGGCGAATCAGTCGGCGTATCCAGCATTCAATGGGAGATGTTACTCATGTGGTTTCCGAAGTGACCAACGGGTATCGAGAGGTCAAAATTTTTGGTGGGCAAAATCAAGAGGAAGAGCGTTTTCTCGCGGCCAGCAAGGTGAATCGTCAGCAAAATATGAAGATGGTGATTACCAAGGTACTCAGTTCCCAGACCAACGAATCGATTATTGTGTTGGCTCTTTGCGGGCTGATTGTGGTGCTGTATAGCCCGGAATTTGGGGTGCAGTTGTCCAGCGGTAAAGCGGTTGAGTTTTTGGTATTGGCTGGCATGTTAGGTCGACCGATACGCAACCTTTCTGAAGTTAATGCCAAGCTACAGCGTGGGTTTGCGGCGGCTGAAGATATCTTCGCTCAATTAGACTCTGGGATAGAGGCAAACCTAGGTACATACACCCTTGAGCGTGCTCAGGGCGAGGTGACGGTGCGAAACGTGAGTTTTCGTTACGCCGATGATGGCCCCGATGTGCTTAAGGATATCGAACTGAGCATTGCTCCGGCTCAAACCGTGGCCTTGGTCGGGCGCTCTGGTAGTGGTAAGTCGACTTTGGCCAGTCTCTTACCTCGATTCTATGAGGTTGAGCACGGATCCATCCTGTTAGACGGGCAAGACATTCAGAGTTTTGAGTTGACCAATCTGCGACGGCATATTTCCTTCGTCAGTCAGCAAGTGACCCTGTTTAATGACACGTTGCGCAACAACATTGCATATGGCGATATGGCTGGGGCGTCCGATGAACAAATCAACGAGGCACTGCGCCGCTCCTATGCCGATGAATTTGTCAGCAAGATGCCTGATGGTCTTGAGACCTTGATCGGCGATGATGGCGTGCTGTTATCCGGCGGGCAGCGCCAACGCATAGCCATAGCCCGAGCCCTGTTGAAGGATTCGCCGGTTTTAATCATGGACGAAGCAACGTCGGCACTGGACAACGAATCGGAGAAAGCGATTCAGGGGGCTCTCGAAGAGGTTATGCAGGGGCGGACAACCCTGGTGATCGCTCATCGACTGTCTACGGTGGAATCGGCGGACGTTATCGTTGTCATGGATCAAGGAAAAATTGTCGAGAAAGGATCCCATCAGGTTTTGTTGGCCAAGGGAGGCCTTTACTCAGACCTTTATGGCGCCCAATTTCAAGATGAAGAAGTCGAATCCCAAGTACCGGTATCCGGGTCATTGCGGCCTACCGGTGAAACTTCTAGGCAAGGGTCTTTGCTGGGTCAGTCAGCCAACGCCATTACTCGGGCATGGTATAACGATGGCTTTTGGGTGAAATGTCTGCTGCCGCTTTCGTGGTTATACGGTTGGATCAGTGGGCGCAGGGCCACTCGGCAAAGGCTTAAACTGAGGGACGAAAGCTCTGCTGATAAGACGGAGTTGCCGGTTCTAGTGGTCGGTAATATTACGGTTGGTGGCACGGGTAAAACACCGTTGGTACTGGCTCTGGTGGAACTGCTGTCGGCTCAGGGTTATTCACCGGGGGTGGTTTCCCGTGGTTACAAGGGCAAGCTCAGCCGTCAGGGTGCTTTGATTCCTGCGGGGGCCTCTGCAAGCGTCTATTCGGATGAAGGCGTGATGCTTAAACAAAAGCTTCAGTGTCCAGTGGCCATAGCCGCTGAGCGCAACAGTGGGATAGCCCTTCTTAAACAAGCCGGCTGTGACTTGGTGATCGCTGATGACGGTCTTCAGCATTACGCGATGGCGCGTGATGTTGAGATAGCCGTAGTGGATGCGGCCCGGGGCGTTGGCAACGGCTTGTTGCTGCCTGCAGGGCCACTGCGTGAGCCGGTAGAGCGGTTGTCTACAGTGGATTTGGTAATCAGCCACGGTGGCGCTTCTGGCTTGGTGCCTCATGAGTACACAATGCAAACTGTACCGCTGGCATTCAAACGCCTAAGTGACGGCACCCAAACCCCGATAAGTGAATTTGCCGAGCGCTATCCTTGGGTCCACGCCCTATGCGGAATTGGTAACCCCAGCCGGTTTTTGCGATCACTGACTGACCTTGGTATCTCCGTGGAGCCTCACTTGTATCCAGATCATCACGGTTATACCGGCGACGAACTGGACTTCGCCGGTGGGCACCCGATTGTTTGCACGGAAAAAGATGCGATGAAGCTGGCTGCCTTAGATGTGGATCTGAGTTTTGTTTGGGCGTTGGAGATCTCGCTTGATCTGGATCCAAACTTCACGACACGGCTGTTTCAATTGATGACGGATCGGGGCATCCGCCCTAGCGGCGAGAAACAATTGGCAGAAAGTTCGATCGCCAAAGATCAAAACAAAACACAGGAAGGTTGATGGCAATTCACGTCGTTATACCGGCTCGCTACGAATCAACGCGTCTTCCAGGAAAACCGTTAGCGGACATTGCAGGACAGCCCATGATAGTGCGTGTGGCGGCTCAGGCAGCAAAGTCGAATGCCGATGATGTCGTGGTTGCCGTAGACGACGCTCGAGTTGCGGAAGCAGTTCAAGCCGCTGGCTGGGACGCGCAGATGACTCGATCCGATCATCAGTCTGGTTCTGATCGCGTTATGGAAGTTGCCCAGGAGCGTGGTTGGGTCAGTGACGATATCGTTATTAATTTGCAAGGAGACGAACCCCTCGCTCCCCCAGAGGTCATCAATCAATTGATTCAGGGAATGGTCGACAGGCCAGAAATCCCCATGGCAACCCTGTCCGAAGCGCTGGAGCAGGCAAAAGACTTCTTTGATCCAAATGTGGTTAAGGTTCTGGCCAACGATGAGGGTCTGGCATTGATGTTTTCAAGAGCGCCGCTACCTTTCCCAAGGGATAATCCATTGACTATGCCTGATGGAGCAGCTCGCCATGTTGGAATGTATGGGTTTCGGGTTCAGGCTCTGGGCGAGTTCGTTCAGCTGGGAGAATCTCGTCTTGAGAGCATCGAACGGCTGGAGCAGCTTAGGTGGTTGCAGGCAGGTAAGAGTTTACTGGTGTTGTCGGCGATAAAACCGGTGCCCGGTGGCGTGGATACGCCAGCAGATCTGGCAAGAATTCAGGCGCTTTTCAGCGCCTGAATTAACAGCAGCCGTAGCTGCTAGACGCACTTAGTAGCTACTTGGGTGCCATGCGAATACCGCCGTCTAGACGGATGGTTTCACCGTTTAGATAGGAGTTCTCAACAATTTGCTTGCTCAACTGCGCAAACTCGGGAGGTAGACCCAAGCGCTTAGGGTATTGGACCATGTCGATTAGCGGGTCTCGAACCTGATCTGGTGCACCGGCCATCATAGGTGTGTTGAAGATGCCGGGAGCGATGGTGCAGATACGTACTCCCTGACGAGATAAATCTCGTGCGATGGGTAGCGTCATGCCCGATACACCGGCCTTACTTGCCGAATAAGCTGCTTGACCAATTTGACCGTCAAAGGCCGCAACCGAGGCGGTATTGATGATTACGCCACGCTCCAGGGCCTCGCCTTCTGGTTCGTTGACTTGCATGATCGCCGCGCACTTGCTAAGAACCGAGAAGGTGCCAATAAGATTCACCTGAACGATAAAATTGAACTTTGCGATGTCTAAGGCACCTTCGCGCCCGACGGTACGTGATGCTGCGCCAATACCTGCACAGTTGACGTTAATGTGGATCGCACCAAAGTCTTCGGCGATCTGGTTAACGGCAGTACTGACGGATTCGTCATCGGTCACGTTGACTTGGTAAGCCCTAGCGTCTCCAAGTTCGCTTGCCGTAGCCTTTGCCAAATCTTCGTTAAGATCCAGGATCGCTACCTTACCGCCGTTAGCGATAATCATTTCTGCGGTTGCACGGCCTAGGCCCGACGCACCACCGGTGATGACGGCTACTTTTCCCTCAATGTTCACAGGCTTTCCTTTTGTTGGTTGTGAAAACCCGCCCAGTATATACCCTAGGTCGAATTATTCAGCTTGTGCTGTGGCGATTTATTTGGCGCAAAGTGAGCGAGCAGGCTGTTGAATTATCGGGATTTGGGCATGCGTCTTATCGAGAACTTTTTGTCACCTTCGGAAGCCTCAGACTGGTTGACGGATTTTGTCGATCCGAAGCGCATGGATTGGCAGCGGGAGTCATTCCAAATTTTTGGACGTTCGGTGCAGGCGCCAAGGCAAATAGCTTGGTTTGGCGATGCGGGATTAAACTATCGGTATACTGGCATCGACCATGAGGCCGTGGGTTGGCCGACTAAACTGGCAGCGCTAAAAAGTCGCATAGAAGATCAAGCTGAATAACGCTTTAACTTTTTGTTGCTCAATCGTTATAACGACGGTTCTGATCATATGGGTTGGCATCGCGATGATGAGCAAGGATGCTTGGGGAGTATCGCCTCCTTGAGTATCGGCGCAGCCCGGCGGTTTAGCATTGATGTTATAAGGGACAATCACCGTACAAATCGCGAAACTCTAGAGCTAGGAAGTGGCTCCCTGTTAGTTTTTGATGGACGTCAAAGACATTGTTTACGAGCAACGAAGAAACCCTGTGAACTTCGAGTCAATCTAACTTTTCGGCTGATAGCTCCTTGAAACACGAAAACGCATTCTTAGCCAACACCTTGAACTTGCGATCTCGGGCAGAACTCCTCGTCGAGGCCTCCTCTGTAGTGGAAGCAAGCCAAGCCATGGTTTGGGCCCAATCCGAAGGCCAAGTCCTTCGTTGTTTGGGTGAGGGGTCCAATGTGATCCTCTCAGAAATCGTGAACGGGCCCATATGTAGGATCAAATACGCAGACATCAAAGTGATTAATCAGACCGATGAGTATGTCTGGATCGACGTTGGTGCGGGCAAGAATTGGCACGAACTGGTGCTAGAGGCATTGGAGCAGGGGTGGTTCGGATTGGAAAACCTCTCGCTGATACCGGGTTCTGTTGGTGCAGCCCCGGTGCAAAACATCGGGGCCTACGGTGTGGAGGTGGCTGATCTTATTGATTCCGTGGAGGTGTTGCAGCGGGATGGTTCCTTGCAGACCCTGCCTCGAGAGCAATGTTGCTTTGGTTACCGGGACAGTTATTTTAAAAACTCGGTAAATCTGCTCAACGGGCTGGGTTGCCAGATAATTGTCTCCGTCAGGCTGCGTCTATCACGCAGTCCTCAGATCAACGTCTCCTACGAAGAACTGGCCCAAGCATTGGGTGTTGGTGCTGTCGGGGTTCCCGGTCGTCGCTTGCCGTCGCCCCAAGAGGTGTCCCGGGCGGTCATTGAGATTCGGCAGCGTAAACTGCCGGATCCAGATCGCTATCCTAACGCTGGCAGCTTTTTTAAGAATCCCATCGTCGATCAAGAGAGTGCGGAAAGGCTTCGCAGGCTCGGCCTTAGCCCATATGCCTTTGAGGACAACTTCAAGGTGTCAGCGGCTCAATTGATCGATATGGCAGGGTGGAAAGGTGAGCGCCAGGGTGATGTCGGGTGCTGGCCCAGACAGCCCTTGGTGCTAGTGAACTATGGCCATGCTGTGGCGCCTGAGGTACTGGATTTTGCCAGTACCGTTCAGGCCAGCGTGGGGTCAGCGTTTCAGGTCGAACTTGAGTTAGAACCTTCCGTGGTGTCCTGACGACTCTTGCTCGGCTTGTTGATGGTCACGCCTTGAGCGCGCAAGGCGTCCTCTCGCTCGCGGCGTCGAATCTCTCGTGGGTCGTTAGAAGCTCTAGCAGGACGCGCTGAAGTACTCTCAGGCTCTGTCACCGGTGCGGACTTTTGCTTAGCAGGAGGCTCTTGTTCTGCTGAAGGCTCCTGTGCTGCTGAAGACTCCTGTTCTGCTGAGGGCTCTGGGTCCGCTAAGCGCTCTTGTTCCGCTGAGGGCTCTCCACCCGCACTGAAGGCTTCAGTGACGACAGGCTGAGCTGGCTCGGCATCGGCAGTCGCGTCCACGGGGTTTTGAGGGGCTTGGGCTTCGCCTTGCGCCGTTGCCCTTGGTTCCATAGGGCTATCGCTGGTTGCCTGGTTACCCGTACCCACTTCTTGACCTAAGTCTTGGCTTTGTTCCTGCTCCGGCTCCTGATTTACATTTGGCAGTGCATCAGTCTTGGCTTTCGCCGCCGATGCTTTGTTGCGGTTGCGCGGATCGTTGCTGGCTCGACCAACACGAGGTTTAGAGGCTTCTTCGGTCGTTTCCGCTTTCACCGGCTTTGGCGTCTCTTGAACGACGACGGTTGCAGTGGACTCCACGGGTCTGGCTTTTTCTGCTTGGGGTTCTCGTTGGCTGTTACGATCACGCTTGGGTTGCCGCTTGCTATTGGCCAGCGCTTGGGCAGACGGTTGCCTTTCTTCTGGCGATACGGCCTCGAAGGCTTCTGTTTCAGCAGCGGTTACATCCGATAGCTTCTGCGGGGCTGCGTCTTTGCCGCGCCGTCGATCTTCCCGACGCGGCTTGCGACGTTCACCCTTGTCTTGATCAGTATTCGTTCGTTCAGGCTTGCCGTTCTCAGTGTCGGCTTGAGGCCTATTGCGGCGAGGCCGCTCGCTGTTTTTGGCTTCGCCCTCTTTGTTGTCGTCGCGTTCACGCTCAGCTCGATCGCTACGCCCGCGCCGTGCTTCGGTACCGCTCTTACCCCGTCGACGACCGCCATGCTCTTCGTCTTTTCTGGATCGGCTGCGATTGTTATTGGGCTTCTCTGTACGGTCTTTTTCTTCAACTACCGGAGCATCAGAGAATAGGCCTTTCATCAGACGGGAGAAAAAGCCTGGTTCAGCAGGCGCGGCCTGTTTGGCTTCCTGCTTGGGCTGTTCCTGTACAACGGGTGCCGGAGGCACTTGGCTGAACTGGGGTTTAACAGCTGCTTCCCGCTTCGCTGGCGCTTGGCTCTCTGCTGGTATTTCTTGCTGCTGTGCTTGATTTGCTAGGTCCGAGAGCATGTGACTGGGAACTTCACCCTCGACTTTGGCTTGGTCGGCGCGCAGGCGCTCAACTAAATAGTGAGGTGTTTCCAAGTTCATGTTTGGAATGATCACTATGTGAGTGCCAGTGCGGCTTTCGATGTCGGCGAGATCTCCGCGTTTTTCATTAAGCAAAAACGCCCCAATGGCTAGGGGCACTTGGACACGTACCACGGCGCTGCGCTCTTTTAGAGATTCCTCTTCCATTACGCGCAGAATAGCCAAGGCTAAGGATCGAGTATCTCGGATCCGTCCTTGTCCGTTACAGCGCGGGCAGAGGCCGGTGCTTATCTCTTCGAGAGATGGGCGCAAACGCTGGCGGCTCATCTCCATTAGGCCGAAGCGCGAAATACGCCCGGTCTGTATGCGGGCCCGATCCGGCTCTAGGGCAGTTCGCATGCGTGTTTCTACCGCTCTTTGATTGGCCGGATTGATCATGTCGATGAAGTCGATGACCACCAAACCGCCGATATCTCGGATCCGCAGCTGGCGAGCGATTTCGTCCGCGGCTTCCAAGTTGGTGTTGGTGGCTGTCTCCTCGATGTCATGTCCCTTGGTCGCACGGGCCGAGTTAATGTCGATGGATACAAGGGCCTCTGTAGGGTCGATAACAATGCTGCCGCCGGAGGGTAGCTTTACTGTGTGCTCAAAAGCGGTCTCGATTTGGCTTTCGATTTGATATCGGCTGAAGAGGGGAATGGAATCTTTGTAGGATTTTAGTTTGTCGGAATAGTTCGGCATCACCTGAGAGATAAAGGCAGAAGCTTCTTCATAAGCAGTTTCGCCTTCCACCAACACTTCGCCGATGTCAGCGCGGAGGTTGTCGCGAATAGTCCGCAGCACGGCGCTGTTCTCTTGGTACAAAAGGGACGGTGTGGGCTCTTGTTCTTCCGCGCTTTGAATCGCCTGCCACACTTGCAATAGGTAGTTAAGATCCCAGTTCAGTTCCTCTGAGCTACGTCCAACACCGGCGGTTCGAACGATCACGCCCATGCCCTCAGGTATCTCCATTTGCGACATGGCGCTGCGCAGTTGGTCCCGCTCCTCACCCTCGATACGGCGGGAGATTCCGCCGGCCCGCGGGTTGTTTGGCATTAGCACCATGTAGCGGCCGGCTAAGCTAAGGAATGTGGTAAGCGCGGCACCCTTGTTGCCCCGCTCTTCCTTTTCCACTTGAACTAAAATCTCTTGGCCTTCCCGCACCAGTTCTTGAATGGGTGCTCTTTGTGAGGCGCCTTTTTTGAAATAGTTGCGAGAAATTTCTTTCAACGGCAAAAAGCCGTGACGTTCTGAACCGAAGTCCACGAACGCCGCTTCCAAGCTCGGTTCTACCCGGGTGATTTTTGCTTTGTAGATACTCGCTTTTTTCTGTTCGCGAGCGCTGTTCTCGATGTCTAGGTCGTAGAGCTTCTGGCCATCGACCAGGGCGATTCTCACCTCTTCGGTCTGTGTGGCGTTGATTAGCATTCTTTTCATGGTCAGTCCTTATGCGCTGAGCTTGCCTATGCTCGAGGCGCGATCAAAGGACGCAGAGGGGAAAGCGGTTCAGAAAGAGCTGTCTTGCAGAAGAGCTGTTCGACACCTAGCGGTAACAGATAATCCGTTTTTGCCACCGATCTGGGTGGTTTCATTGCGGAGGGCCAATTCGATAAGGCCTGTTAGCCATGAACTTCGCTTAAGTACTTGGCCGCAATGGATTTTTGACACTACTGCTAGTTTCGTTTACGACTGCTTCTGTTTCTTGCTCCCTGCACGCGGTGGGCTGTCTTCAACAACCTTGTGCACCGCAGCGTTTTGCAGATGCGTAATGCTCTGCGAATCTGTTCCGATATTCAGCGGGTTTAGTCGCTGAATTTTGCCGCTAACTCGTCTCAGAAACTGACTGGGATCGAGTTGTCGACAGTTAACCTTTCTTTGATCGGACTTTGGCAAATGCGTCCGATAACGCCTCATATGCGTCTAAAATTAAAATAGTGTGTTCATCAGGGATGTAAGTCCTTCCGAACTGTCGCTATACAAAGTGCGGTCGATTTCTAATCGGCCTGTTTACCACTTGCGTTTGCGTTTTCGTTCTTTAGTCCCGGCGCACTCATCAGCCGGGTATCGCTTCTCTTTGTCTGTTCTCTGTTCGTTGTAACCCGCTAAATGGTTACCGAATTCTGCTGCCTGATCCGCCGCTTGTTACTGATAAGAGCCCCCTGACTTTAACAGTGAGGCGTATCGCTGAATGCGGCCTAAATCATTAGCGTTGTCGAACTGGTGGAATGAATAAATTCAAACGCCCCAATCGCCATATCTTTCCAGTACTATAGCAATCTTTAAAGAAGACTTTCCCGGAACGACGGGCGGATGTTAACAGTGATTGCTAAGCCCTTCAAACCTTTGATTTTTTCCTTTTTGAGCTTTAAGCGTTGAGTGTCACTTTCGTTGACATTGAGAACCTCAACGATGTGGGGCAGCGCATTGATAACTATTTGATGCGCACCTTGAAGGGTGTACCTAAGCAAAAGATCTATTCGATTTTGCGTAAGGGTGAGGTTCGGATAAACAGCGCGAGGGTGAAGCCGACCTATCGCCTGCAACTCCACGACAGGGTTCGAATACCGCCAGTATTTACAAAAGCCCAGGCGCCAGTGCGATTAAGCACCAATACTCACGAAGAACTCGAAGCTGCCATTGTTTTCGAAGACAGCGACCTGCTGGTGCTCAATAAACCACCGGGCTTCGCGGTCCACGGCGGTAGCTCTATAAACGCTGGCGTGGTGGAAATGATGCGGGTGATCAAGGGTCGACCAGAGATCGAGCTGGCCCATCGCTTGGACCGAGATACGTCTGGGTGTTTGCTTCTGTGTAAAAAGCGCAGCGTACTCAAAGAGGTTCAGGCCGCCTTCCGCGATCGAACGGTTAAGAAAAAATACACTTTGATCGTGCATGGCGTATGGCCTAAAAAAATACGAGTGGTACAGCACCGGCTCCTGCGTTATGCAACGGATTGGGGCGAGCGTCGGGTTCGTGTGGACGAGGCCGGGCAAGTGGCTCGTACGGATTTCCAGGTTCTAGAACAGGCCCGCCAAGCGACGTTACTTCAGGCGGCGTTGCATACCGGGCGTACTCACCAGATTCGGGTGCACGCTCAGTCTGAGGGTCATCCGATTCTTGGGGACACGAAATACAGACCGTCGAGAAGTCACCAGGGCTTTGATAGCGAAGTTGAACGTCTATGTCTGCATGCGTCCCGCTTGGTTGTGCCCTTGGGGAGCGCTCGACTGGATTTTTCCGTGCCTTTGGAGCGGACCATGACCCAAATCTGGGAGCGCATGGCATCTGGGCCCCCAATCGAGGGTGAATAGAGCTAAGCGAAAGTCGAGGCGCTTGGAGTAGATCGGGCCAGAGTATGTGCTGCGGGCGCTTGGGGTTATAGATGGTTTGGATTCATTGGACGTTAGAGAGCGCTAGTGGATTAATGCCGAATTCCTTTAATCGGCTGGTTAACGTGATCAGCGGCAAGCCGATTAACGCGCTGGGATCGTCAGCACGAATGTAGTCAAACAGAGCAATGCCCAAACTTTCTGCCTTAAATCCTCCTGCAGAATCTGTCGCGCGGTCATGCTCAACATATCGTTGGATTTCTGCGGTGCTCAGGTTTCGGAACTTCAGTTCAGTTTTGATCACGTCGACGCAGGTACGTTCGCAGCCATTGTGATCAAAGCGGCTAATTGCCAAGGCCGTATAAAAGATAGCCGGCCATCCCGCATTATGCCTCAACATCTGTTTGGCAGCTTCCAAGCTGCCTGGCTTACCCAGCAAGTGATCCTGACACCATCCCACTTGATCGCTGCCGATGACAACCGCTTCCGGGTTTTGCTGTGCTATCCAGGTGGCCTTGGCGACGGCCAAGCGCTGGGCTAGCGCGTCCGGTTGCTCTTCCGCTTCTGGCGCCTCATTGATATCTGGGGATATTTGCCGAAACGGCAGTCCCAAGGTCCGTAATGCAGCGGCGCGATAGACAGAAGATGAGCCAAGAATGAGTTCAGGCATCATTGATGGGTTGCTCCAGAATTCGGTTGGTAGGGTGCACTGCACCAAGCGGCACTCGTCGATACATGTCATAAAGTCAGACTTATACTTTACACTGTGATTTCAGGTACCTATAGTTGCGCCGCCATGAAAAGCCATGCCACAGGTTCGTCAACCTATCGCTCTTTGGCTCAGCAGCAAGCTGAGGTAGATCGGGTGTTAGAAATAGAGTCTTTGCCAAGGCTGGAAACTCTGTGCGATGCGGCGAAAGACCTGTCAGCTAAGATCAAGTTTGATCAAGACGATCAAGGTAGAATTCGGTTTCATGGCAAAATCAGCGGGAAGGTCAGCTTGGGTTGCCACCGTTGTGAAGGATTTGTGGAAAGGCAGCTTGCCTCAGCCTTCGTCGCCGTTATCGCGTTTGATGAAGACCGAGCTCAGCAGTGGCAAAAGGAAGGCCTAACCACAGAGGTCATCGTAGTTCAGGGCCCCAACCTAGATTTGGCGGAACTGATCGAAGATGAGTTTTTGTTGGCACTCCCTGAAAGGGTTTGCCTTGATGAATCATGTGAGAACATGCCGGCGATGTTTTACGGCGTCGGCGACGGACCTTCGGACCTTGCGGAAGAGGAACCCGAAGCAGAACGACGATTTCCCTTCGCTGGTTTAAAGCAAGCGATGGACGATGCTGGCGGCAAGCACTAACAGGTAGCTTCTATTCAAAGGGTGAAGAAGTAGCATCGTTAAGAAGCCTCGATAGAGATTGAATTTGAATACCGAGCCTCCGGGTCTCGGTGGATGGAAAGAAAAGGACAGACAAATGGCAGTTCAAAAAAGCAAAGTTACGCGCTCCCGCCGTGGCCAACGACGCTCGCACGATTCACTCAGCAATCCAGCCCTTTCGGTGGAGAGCACATCGGGTGAAACCCACCGTCGTCATCATGTTAGTGCTGACGGTTTTTACCGCGGTAAGCAGGTAATGCCAGACAAGAGCTAGTTTTCATTTCACCTATTTGGAAGGACCTACGTCTTTTTCGGTGATGATCAAACACATATTTCGCTCTGATTTGGAAGGCAGCTGCGTCCAGCGGTTGCCTCGGGCATTTTCGTGAAGATCGCCGTCGACCTCATGGGTGGCGCCGGAGCGGGGAATGTAAACCTGCGAGCCTGCTGCCAATACCCCAATCCTGAAGAACTCACATTAGTGGGGTTGAACTCGCAACTTGATCCCAACCTCGTCGCCCAGCTTCGATCTCGCGGAGCAGATTTTCGATCATGCTCATCGGTTTTGGTCGGTCATGAAACACCGCGGGCGCTATTGAAAAAGTCGATTCAGACATCCTTGGCGGTGGCATTGGATTTGTTGGCTCACGGGGATGCAGATGCCGTGGTCAGCTCCGCGGACACAAAGGCGGTTATGGTTCTGGGGCGAAGCCAGCTAGGTACTATCCAAACGCTGAAACGACCCGCTATCGCCAAAGCATTTTTGGGGCCTCAGGGGCAGTTCTACATGCTGGACCTAGGGGCTAACCTGCGCTGTAGCCCTGAGCTGTTACAGCAGTTTGCCCGACTGGGTAGTGCCTTACACCGCAGCCATTCACGGTCAGAGCACGATCCGACAGCCAGAGTTGGCTTGCTGAACATCGGCACTGAACCGGGCAAGGGTACTGCGGAGCTGAATCAAGCGGCGAATCTTTTTCGGAACGATTCGAACATTCACTTTGTCGGCTTCATCGAGCCCAGCGACCTATTTGGGGGATCGGCTGACGTAATCGTCTGCGACGGATATGCAGGAAACCTTGTACTTAAAACCGTCGAAAGTATGGCCTCTTTTTTGCGCTCTCAATTGAAGCTGCTTGAAGCGAACACGGATCAGCTGCAAAGCCTAGCGGCCAAGGTAGACATCGACCGTTATAATGGAGCACTGCTGGCCGGTCTGGCCGGAGTTGTGATTAAGTCCCACGGCAGCGCCAGCGAACGAGGATTTTTACACGCGATCCTCCAGGGTAGAGACAGTGTGCGAGGGCAGCTTTTACAAGCTTGCACTCAGGCTCTGACAACGGGATAGGTCAAGAGCGATTAAAACGAGACACAAACAACGATGACACAAACTACGACAATGAGGGTGATATGAGTGGGACAGGGCAAACAGTAGCAGCGATTTTTCCGGGCCAAGGTGCTCAGTCCGTTGGCATGTTGGGCGAGTTAGCCTCGGCTCATGCGTCGATCATTGAGCGATTTGCGGAAGCTTCCGAGGTGTTGGGCTTCGATCTTTGGGCCATGGTTCAGCAGGGGCCCGGTGAAGTCTTGGGGCAAACAGAAAATACACAGCCTGCATTGTTGGTCGCCAGCGTGTGCCTTTGGGACCTATGGCAAGAGGCTGGCAGCAAGGTGAGCTGTATGTCGGGTCACAGTCTAGGCGAATACTCGGCCCTCGTGTGCGCTGGAGCCATGAGCTTTACCGATGGTGTCCGCTTGGTTCGTAAGCGGGGTGAACTGATGCAGGCTGCGGTTCCCAATGGACAAGGTTCTATGGCCGCGGTGTTGGGCTTGGATGATGAGGCCATCGCTCAATGTTGTGATGAAGTTGACGGAGAGGTGAGTGCGGCAAATTTTAATGCCCCAGGTCAGGTAGTGATCGCCGGGGAAAGTGATGCTGTGCTTGCCGCCATCGATGCCTGTAAAGCCGCCGGTGCAAAACGTGCGGTGCCTCTAGATGTGAGCGGTCCGTTTCATTCTCAATTAATGCGTCGCGCCGCTGATGACTTTGCTGATGCCCTGGACAGCATTCATGTGTCCATGCCAACGATTCCGGTCTATCAAAATGTTCACGGCGGTGTTGCCGAGTCAGTGGACGCGTTAAAACACCTGCTGGTGGAGCAACTTTATTCCCCAGTGCGATGGAAGACCTGCGTACAAGCTCTGCTAGATAACGGTGTTGGCCAGTTCGTTGAATGTGGTCCGGGCAATGTGCTGGCCGGTTTGGTAAAGCGTATATCACGAGCAACGCCGACGCTGAGTCTGGCCAGTGAGGATGGTATTGCCGCAGCGAATGTGCTTTAGCGCGCTTCGCATTGGGCACGCTAAACCGGGCAAACAGTTAATTAGGGGGAAGAAATGGCAGAGCGAAGAACGGCTTTAGTAACCGGCGCGAGTCGCGGCATCGGCGCGGCTATTGCCGAACAATTGGTGTCCGACGGATATTTTGTCGCCGGTACCGCAACATCAGAGGCCGGAGCACAGGCAATTGCGGCCCGTCTTGGTGACAAAGGGGCTGGGCTTGAACTCGATGTGGGCAGTGCCGAATCTGTCGCCAATTGCCTTGCACAGGTAACCGAGTTGGCCGGTGCGCCATTGGTGTTGGTCAACAATGCCGGCATCACGAAAGATAACTTACTGATGCGTATGTCCGAGGCCGAATGGACCGAGGTTATCGACACCAACTTATCGGGAGCATTTCGCGTGGCGAAACCGGTTTTGAGGGGCATGTTGAAAGCCCGTTGGGGACGTATTGTTAATGTGGGGTCCGTAGTTGGACGACTAGGTAACCCGGGCCAAGGCAATTACGTTGCCAGTAAGGCTGGGCTGGAGGGTTTTACCCGTTCGCTGGCCATGGAAGTAGCCTCACGAGGGGTCACCGTTAATGCTATTGCCCCGGGCTTCATCGAGACTGATATGACAGATGCACTAACCCAAGAACAAAAGGATGCTATGTTGGAAAGGATTCCGCTTGGCCGTATGGGTGAGGCCGAAGAAATCGCTGGTACGGTAGGTTTTTTGTGCTCAGACCAGGCTGGCTACATCACCGGCCAAACCTTGCACGTCAATGGCGGGCTGTTATTTGGCTAGATATCTGGGTCCTAGTCCCAGTTCCTGGCTGAAAAACCAAGAATTTTGTGCTTCCTGTTCGGCTCGTTGCTGATAAATGTGCTAAAAATCAAAGAGCTATAGCATCTAGGCAGGGGGCCTTGGCTTGCAAATAGCGAGGGATAGTTCGCTTGAATTGGCCATAGTGCCTCTATAGAATGCCGTTCGCTTCGCGCCCACCATCACTTATGGAGTAAACACCCGCATGAGCAACATCGAAGAGAGAGTAAGAAAACTGATCTGTGAGCAGCTCGGTGTCAAAGAAGACGAAGTCCAAAGCGACGCTTCATTCGTCGAGGACCTAGGAGCCGATTCATTGGATACGGTCGAGTTGGTTATGGCTCTTGAAGAAGAGTTCGAGACCGAAATTCCTGACGAAGAGGCCGAAAAAATCACCACGGTGAAAGAGGCCATTGACTATATTTTGGCGCACCAGTAGCCGGCTATCCTGAACACTGCCCCAGCGCGCTAAGACTGGGTCCAGTGGCACGAATAAGAAAATCTGGGATAAGAATTCCAGACAAAAGGGGCTATCGGCCCCTTTTTCGTTGGGGCTAAGCTGAATTGGGAGCCACGTGCTCTTTCGCTAACAGCCTGCTGCGCATAAACAGAGCGTGGTTGAGGATATGGGCGGGCAAGTCGGGGTATCATAGGTCGTCACCGACGGCTGTTGGCGTTGCAGTATTAGCTTTACGAGAGTTGATCTGGCCTGAAAAGAGTTCTGTCGAAACACGTACTGAATTGGAAAATTGAAGATGACCAAAAGAAGAGTAGTTGTGACTGGTATGGGGATGATCAGTTCAATCGGTCATAACGTTGAAGACTCCTGGCAGGCGGCGGTAGCCGGCCAAAGCGGTATTGGACTGAACGAGTCGTTTGATACAGAAAACTACGGCGTAAAGATTAGCGGCAGTGTTCGTGACTTCGATGTTTCCGCCTACATGAATCCAAAAGAAGCGCGACGAATCGATCAATTCATTCAGTTTGGTGTGGCTGCTGCCAATCAAGCGATTAAAGACGCGGGTATCGAATCTCACCCCAGCGATGCAGATCGTATTGGGGTTGCTATCGGTTCTGGCATCGGCGGGATCAACACCATTGAGTCGACTCATGACACCCTAGTGAAGAGTGGCCCCAGAAGAGTCTCACCTTTTTTCGTCCCCGGCGTTGTCATCAACATGATCTCCGGCAATGTGTCTATCGAGCACGGCTTTAAAGGACCCAACATAGCCATTGTGACCGCCTGCACTACTGGCACACACAACATCGGTTTCGGTGCGCGCATGATTCAATACGGTGACGCTGACGTGATGGTGGTTGGTGGTGCTGAGGCTGCTACATCGCCAATTACTGTCGCCAGTTTTTCTTCCATGAAAGCTCTATCCAGTCGTAACGACGACCCCGAAAAGGCCAGCCGACCTTGGGATAGTGATCGAGACGGCTTTGTTCTCGGTGAGGGTGCTGGGGTGCTGGTGCTTGAGGAATATGAGCGAGCCAAGGCAAGGGGCGCGCACATTTACGCCGAGGTTCTTGGCTTTGGTATGAGTGCCGATGCTTTTCATATTACGGGCCCGGCAGAGAACGGGGAGGGTGGCGCTGCAGCCATGCAAAATGCTCTGAATGATGCTGGCCTGAACCCAGAAGAACTTGGCTACCTGAACGCCCACGGAACCTCCACTCCCTTGGGCGATGTGGCAGAGACGAAAGGTGTGAAGTCGATTTTTGGAGACAAGACGCCGCTAATGATCAGTTCTACCAAGTCGATGATCGGCCACCTGCTTGGTGCTGCCGGGGCGGTGGAAGCGATTTTTACGATCAAGTCGCTAGAAGACCAAGTGATTGCACCGACCATTAATTTAGACAATCCAGGTGAAGGGTGCGATTTGGACTACGTACCAAACCAAGCCCGTAGCGTCGATATCCGTGCAGCAGCGAGCAATTCGTTCGGATTTGGTGGCACAAATGGAACGCTGGTTTTCGGTAAAGTATAGGCAGCACCCATGGCTGGGTTACGTCGTCCTCGGTTTTTAGCCGGTCATCAACAAAAACTTCTGATCCTCGTCAGCTTGGTGATCCTTGGCATGACAGCCGGCGTTCGTGAATTGTGGGTCTGGCCGGAACGCGACGGGGACTATTCGGCTACGGTAGTGGAAGTGCCCAAGGGCGCGTCTCTTGGCGCGTTGACAGCGATGTTAGAGCAGCGAGGGCTGATCAACAGTCCCCTATTGTTCCGACTCTATGGGCGTATTTCCGGATACGATCGCCGCCTTCAGGCTGGCGTTTATGACGTGGCAGAAAATCTCTCCGCTGAGGCATTACTGATGCTTTTTGCCAGCGGCAAAGTACAACAGCACCCCATTCGAATTCCCGAGGGCGCTACGTTGGCGCAACTGTTACCAGGGCTTCGCAGCGAAGCGGTCCTAGACCAATCCATTGAGGATGTAGCCGGCCTTACGGATCAGTTGAATCTTGAGTTACCTTTCTTAGAGGGCGCTTTTTTCCCCGACACCTATTTTGTGCCTCGTGGCGAGTCGGATATCAACGTTTTGCAACGCGCTCACGATGTCATGATGACTACTCTTGGGCGGGCATGGGCAAAGCGAGATTCGAGCGTGCAATTAAACAGCCCCGCCGAAGCGCTGGTGCTCGCTTCGATTATCGAAAAAGAGAGCGACGGCTTGTCCGATCGTCGTCAGATCAGTCAGGTATTTCATTTGCGGTTGCAAAAGAACATGCGCCTACAGACAGACCCAACGGTGATTTACGCCCTTGGCGCCGAGTTTGATGGTGATCTTCGGCGTCGAGATCTGAGGGTTGATTCTCCTTTCAATACCTATCGTTACCGGGGGTTGCCTCCCACACCCATTGCACTGCCCTCATTGGCCTCCATCGAGGCAGCGCTGCATCCGGCGCCCGGCGATTACCTGTACTTCGTTGCTCGGGGGGATGGCAGCAGCCAATTTTCCCGTACACTGGAAGAACACAACGCAGCCGTCCGGCGCTATCAGCTATCAGGAAAAGGGACATAATACCGGTCCATGAAAGGTCGATTCATCACGCTAGAAGGTTCCGAAGGGGCCGGTAAATCCACCAATGTGGATACCGTTTGCGCGACTTTGGAGTCAGCAAACATAGAGTTTGTTCGCACGCGTGAGCCCGGTGGTACGCCTATGGCTGAGGCGTTGCGAGCCACTATGTTAGAACCCTGGGAAGAAACCGTGGATGGCTTGACCGAGTTGCTGCTTGTTTTTGCAGCCCGTGCTCAACACCTGAATAACGTTATTTTGCCCGCTCTAAATCGGGGGCAGTGGGTCGTTTGCGACCGTTTCACTGATGCCACCTTTGCTTATCAGGGGTATGGGCGGCAGCTGGATTTATCCAAGTTGGAAGTGCTGGAATCTTGGGTGCAGTCTGATCTTCAGCCTGACTTAACGGTATACCTAGATTTAGACCCCGCCGTGGCAGAGCTGCGCATCGCTGATCGTGAAAAAGATCGCATGGAGTCTGAGCAAAGGGCCTTTTTCTTACGGGTTCGAGAAGGTTATTTGGCCCGAGCCGCTGAGCACCAGCGATTTCAGACCGTTGATGCGTCCCAGCCCTTGGCAGAGGTTCGTGCTCAGGTTGCAGGTTGCATCGGCGATTTCATTGCTCGTAGTGCCTTGCAATGAATCGCTACCCTTGGCACGAGGGCGTTATATCCGCACTGGCAGCCCGATCCGATAACGGATCCTTGCCTGCTGCCATAGGGCTGTCCTGTCCGCTGGGTTGGGGTGGTCGATCTCTTTTGGCCCGTGCAGTCACGATGCTCCTAGGTGTTGACGGCGACAAAGATCCCGAGGACATCGCCCACCCAGATCTTCGCTGGATTGCGCCCGATGGAGTGTTGATCAAAATCGACCAAGTGCGTGCGCTCAACGCTTTTGCCGTGCAGACACCACAGATCGCGGGTCGTAAGGTAGCCGGGATTTACAACGCACACTTGCTGAACAACAACGCAGCCAACACGCTGCTGAAAACCTTGGAAGAGCCGCCGGGCAATACCCATATACTTCTTAGCACGCCGTATTGGAGTCGGCTGCTGCCGACCATTCGCAGCCGTTGCCAACGTTTTCAAGTCAACCCCTCCCAGGCCGACGCTCAGCAATGGTTGAGTGATCAAGGGGTGGCGTTTTCCCCGCAGAAATACGTTGAGGCGGGTTATGCGCCCATTGCCTATCTGGAGCACAGTGAGTCACTGGGCATCAACGAGCTGTTGCAAGAAGTGTCTCGGGCCCAGCACTTCAGCCCCATTGTGGAACAAGTACTGGCTGCCGACGTGCCCCAGTTACTGGCCGCTTGGTATCGCTTGTTGATTCATCGTCAATCAGAGCATCCGAGTCGAGCCTTGCTGGCCTTCGCTGACGAGCTTAGCGACGCTCGACGAATGATTGAGATGTCCAGTGCTGCCAACAGCCGGCTGATTTTGGAGCGACTGTTTCACCTATGGCAGCAAGTCGAGGCGTTACAGCGCCGGCAGCAGCAAAGCGCTTAGCACGTGATGCACGTTCAAGTTTTTGGAGAGAAGACATGCTGATTGATTCCCACTGCCATCTGAACTATCTGGACGAACCGGAGCAGGCGATCCTTCGTGCCCGCGAGTCTGGAGTCACCAGTTGTCTTTGCATTAGTGTGGACGAACCGGGTTTTGCCGGCGTCATGGCCCTTGCCTCCAGTCACGATGATATTTGGGCTAGCGCTGGTGTGCACCCAGATGCCGCTGGCGGTAATTTGGATTGGATCGAAGATGCCTTGGCTGCATCGGAAGTGGTGGCTGTGGGGGAAACAGGGCTAGACTATATGCATGGCACCGAGCCTGATGTCCGAGCCCGGCAACGCGAAGCGTTCGACCTGCAGCTTGGTCTCGGAGTTAAACACCAGTTGCCCACCATTGTTCATACCCGGTCCGCCGAGGATGACACCCTGGATCTGCTGCGCGCCCACGCCGGCGCGTTTGGCGTTTTGCATTGCTTCACAGAATCTTGGGCAATGGCTAAACAGGCCTTGGATTTGGGATTCTACATATCCATTTCAGGAATCGTGACGTTCAAAAACGCAGATAATGTTCGGGATGTGGCTCGTCAGGTGCCGGCAGATCGATTGCTGGTAGAAACGGATGCGCCTTGGTTGGCACCGGTGCCCAAGCGGGGCAAAACCAACGAGCCGGCTTTTGTCACCCACACAGCCGCGTTTTTAGCGGAGCTGCGCCAGACCTCCACGGAAAATCTGTGTAGTCAAACCAGCGACAACTTTGTCCGATTGTTCGGATGCGGAGTCTGACATCGAACGTGTTTTGCCCCTGGCTTTAGACAGGGGGCGGCTCAAAGATTGCGTTGGAAAAAGTTCAAAATTGTTTCGAATCTGTGGATGGAAATGTGTGTTTCCTGCATGGAGTGTTTCGCTCCGGGATAGGTCATCAGATCGAAGGGTTTTCCGAGTTTTTGCAGTTCAGACATCAGCATCGTGCTGTGGGTGAACAGCACGTTGTCGTCCGCCATGCCATGCATAAGTAATAACGGACGCTCCAGTTTATGCAGGTGTGGCAGCACGCTACTTTTATCGTAAGCGTCGCCATCATCATTAGGCAGGCCCATAAAACGTTCTGTGTAGTGAGTGTCGTACAGGCGCCAGTCGGCGACAGGCGCCACAGCTGCACCGGCTTTGAAACGCTCTCCAGCCTGACACAAACACATCAAGCTCATATAGCCGCCGTAGCTATGACCAAAAACGCCAATGCGGCTGGGGTCTGCCCAACTTGTATTGTCTAGAATCGTTAAGGCCTGTAGCTGATCATCGACTTCGATGCTTCCCATGCGCTTGTACAGTGGTGCTTCGAACAAGCGACCCCGGTTAGCCGACCCCCGATTGTCCAGTTCCAACACCCCAAAACCCTGGTGAGCGAACAGTTGTAGCAGTAGGGCACCCCAGTCTCGCCGCACTTTTTGGGCACCGGGGCCGCCGTATACGTATACGATGGTTGGATGCAAACCGTCAGGATTCGCCGGGGGCGTCAGTCGATAATATAAAGCATGGTCCTCCACCGTAATGTGACCAAATTCGGCGGTCACATGATTCGAGGAGAAAGGGAAGTATGGGTGAGATTGATCCACGATCTCTTCGTACAGAAGTTGTTGGTTGCTGCCATCCAGACTTGCAACGGTGATTTTTAATGGGACTTGCACGTCGGTATAACGATCCACAAACAGCTGTTGGCTCTGATTGACCGCGATGTCGTGGACGCCTGCACCATCAGTGAGGCGACGATAACCGGAGCCGTTCAAGGACACCTCGTACAGGTGGTTTTCGATAGGGGTCTCGTCCCAACCGGATGCAAGCAAGGCCTTACCGTCGACACTGAGCACCTGGTTGATGTGAGACGGGCCAGCTAAGCGGCGAGGCTCGGCAGAGGCGGATAAGATCAGGGCTTGGCGTTGCCCCTGGTCCTCGCTTGAGAATACAAATTCACCGTCGCCAATTGAGCGAAGGTCATCCGATAGGTTAATCCAAGTGTCTGAGGATTCTTGATAAAGCTGATGCCAGCTTCGGTCTGTGAATCGGTAGCGGCGCAGGGTCAATGTCTGCTGCAAACGATCCTGAGTTTGGATGAGCAATCCGTCTTCCCAGCAGTCTACTCGGGCGAGGTACACATCTTGTTCGGATGCTCCAGACTGCCAGACTTGGTGTGTTGTACCTTTTTCGGTGTCGAAAATATGCAACGACACAAGGGGGTTGGCCTCGCCGGCAAAAGGATAACTCTGTTCTACGGTTCTGCTGCCATTGCCATCGATTTCCAGTCTATGGCTGATGGAAACTGGGCTTTCATCGTTTCGACAGTAGATTAGATACCGCTCGCACTCAGACCACCAACTACCCTTGAAACGATGCATTTCCTCTGCCGAAAGAAAATCCGGTAGGCCATTGGTCACACTAGGGCTGGCGTCTGTGGTAACCCGGACTGCCGGTTGGGCGCCGGAAGCGTTTGTAAAATACAAGTCGCCGTCGGTGACATAACTCAATAGCTGTCCGCTTGGGCTAGGATTGAAGCCGCTATGCCTTTGGCCTAGCTCAGTGACCGCCTGAATTGGATCGGCTTTGCCGCTTTCGCCGACTCGCGTGGCATAGGCCTGCCCATCGGCGTACAGCACCAAATCACAGGATTTGCCCAACCACTGATATTGGGAAATGCCAAAGGTAAATTGTCTCCTGCGTTCGCGCTCAGCTCGCTCCGCATCACTTAGGTTGGTGACGCTTTCGTCGGCCCGAGCATCCAGCGTGGATGCGCTTACTAGCTTCGTGTGATCTTTTCTTGATCGGTCAAAGCACCACAAGTCCAATACGGTGACAGCCTCTTTGGAACCTTTTAGGTAAGCAATGAAGCGTCCACAAGGCGAGATTTTGTAGTGACTGGGTGGCGTGGGTCGCAAGCCGGGTTGGGTGAACAAAGCCTCGGGGGTTAGCGGTTGTAGGGTACTGGTGCTCACAAAAAAATCCTGTGGGTATTCGTTTGGACTGGTTTCATCGGAACAACATAGCAGCAGCCTTGGTCTTCGTCTCGTCTACCGGGGTCGGTTCGTCAATCGGCTAAGATTGCGCTTCCTGTACCCTGGTAAAGGCGTCCCGGGTTAAGTTTTCGACACCACTGCCCTTGGTTAGGATGCGCACATTGTCCTCTATCCGGATGCCGCCAAAGGGTGTCAGTGAATCAATGGCCAGCCAATTAATCGGCGCGTTTTCTGCGCGCTTTGCCGCCAGCAACATGGGAATAAAGTACAGACCAGGCTCTACGGTGATCACCATGTCCTCGGCTAATGGCCGGGTCAGTCTGAGAGAGGCGTATGGTTCTGGTGGCGGTGCGATCTGGCCTTCGATATCCAATTGCTGTCCACCAACGTCGTGCACCTGAATACCCAGTAAGTGTCCCAAACCGTGGGGACAAAACGGAACGGTGAGTTGACGATCAAAGGCTTCTTCCGGGCTACAGGTAATCAGCTTGGTGTCGGCCAAGATTTGCGCTAGCGAGCGGTGCATTGCGCTTTGAAGTTCTACGTAGCTGGCGCCGGGTTCCACCTGAGCGATCAGAGCATCTTGGTGCCCTTGCATTCGAGTTAATAGATTTTCGAAAAGATCCGCAGCTTCATCGGAGTAGCACCGCGGACCCAAGTAGGTTCGGGTAATATCACTCGCGTAGCCACTGGCGTTGGCTCCTGCATCGATGAGTAAGCTGTTTTGAAACCGTTGGGTCTGCCTTTCCTGATATTGGTAGTGCAGCAGGCTAGCGTGTTCGTTTTGGGCAACGATGTTGCCATAGGGTAGCTGCCACTCATTCATCCTACTGCCTTGCAGAAACGCCAAATGCACTTCAAATTCGCTGGCGCCTTGGGCGAAGGCTTCTGCTGCCGCAAGGTGGCCCTGAGCGCCCAGCGCTGATGCGTCTCGCATCATCTTTAACTCGTACTCGCTCTTGCAGGCACGCTGGAAGTGCAAGGCATGTATAACGTTGGGTGGATTCAGAGTGCACCCCGGATTAATGGCGCTGTGGTGTTCGCCGATTTGAGCTGTTTTTCTGGTACCACCAGCGGATAAAAGTTCATCTAGACGCTCCAGCAGCAACTGCCCTTCAGCGAACACTTCTAGTGTGAAAAAGCTGGCCATGTGATGCGGTGCTTGGATCGAAGCGTGCCAAAAGTCCTCGGGCTGCAGGAATAACAAAACCGGCCGGGCGTTGGCGGTGATAACCAACCAGCAGTTTTCTGCCAGATGTTGCTGTTCGAGCCACTGCACCATTACCGGGTTGGGGCGAAAGGCTGGGCCTTGATCGTCGTGAAAATAAAACCCCTGTCGCCCGGAGCACAGGGCTATGGCATCGAAACCGGTCCGCTCCATGACATGGGCATAAAAATCCTGCAGCACGGCGTAGTGAGCTTGCTTAAGCGCTTGCTGGTCTGTTGCATCCATTGGTTTTGCTCCGTTACTTAACGCAGTCTAGCAGCCTCGGTTCGCCGCGGTCTGCCAATGCCCAAACAAAATGGTTGCACAAAATATGTCCATGGAAAAAAAGCCGGACAACCGGGTCGCCGTGATTCCGACTCTGGCGGTGACGTGGTAACGTCAGTAATAAGTAACGAAGTATCTGGGGGACGTATGGAGAGCTATGGGTATGCAGCACCAAGTAGTGTTGCCGAAACCGTTGCACTACTGGCCAGCAGTGCCGAGCAAGGCCAAGCGACACAAATCTTGGCTGGAGGTACGGACGTTTTGGTGCAGATGCGCTCGGCAGGCCATCAAGCGCGGACGATTATCGACATCAAGTCGCTTGCAGAAACGAATCGCTTAGAAGTGAATGCCGATGGCATCTACATCGGCGCAGCTATTCCGAGCGCGGTGATCAACGAAACGAGGGCCCTACAAGAAGCCCTTCCGGGGTTGCTAGAGGCCGCCGATTTGATTGGTTCGACCCAGATTCAGGGGAGGGCCACCATTTGCGGCAACCTATGTAATGCGTCGCCGGCTGGCGACAGCATTCCCGCAATGATCGCCGCGGGCGCGGTCTGTGATATTGCAACATCGTCAGGTTCTCGGCAGGTGCCGGTAGAAGACTTTTTAGTCGGTGTTGGAAAGAATGCCTTGGCGCCGGGCGAGTTTTTGCTGGGATTGAGGCTGCCAATGCCAAGCGCGAATACAAAGGACGCTTACTTGCGTTTCACGCCGCGAACAGAAATGGACATTGCCGTAGCAGGTGTTGGGGTGTCGCTGACGGTAACGGATGGTCTGTGTACTGACGCCCGAATAGCCATTGGTGCGGTAGCCCCTACCGCGAAATTGGTCTCGGCTGCCGCTGAGGCCATCCTTGGTACGGATCTCAACGAAGCCGCCGTTCATGCAGCAGGGGAGGCATGTAAGGCCGCTGCGTCACCCATCAGCGATAAACGTGGTACCGCCGAGTATCGCCGGAAAGTCGTGGCGGTTCTTTGCCGCCGTGCGATCGGTGTTGCCAAACAACGAATTCAGGGGAGTTAACAGTGGCCAGACTGCAAGTGGAAACCGTCATTAACGGCGAAAACAAAGAGTTTTTATGTGATGCCAATCAGTCCATGTTGGATGTCCTGCGGGATGAATTGGGTTTGACTGGAACTAAGGAAGGCTGCGGTACCGGCGATTGTGGTGCCTGTTCCATTTTGGTGGATGGCCGACTGGTGTGTTCGTGTCTGATGCTTGGTGTTGAATCCGGTGGTAAGAGCGTGGAAACCATCGAAGGAATTGCTGGCGAAGAAGGCCTGCACCCATTGCAGCGCCAGTTCTTAGAGAATGCAGCCCTGCAGTGTGGTATCTGCACTCCGGGTTTTATTGTTGCGTCAAAGGCGCTGCTTGAGAAAAATCCAAACCCCGACGAAGAGACCATTCGCTATTGGCTTGCTGGGAACCTTTGTCGCTGTACTGGCTATGACAAGATCGTTCGTGCGGTACAAGATGCCGCCGCTGAGATGTCCCACCCGGCCTAGTCTTGGGTAACTTAGTCGTTGGGTTAGGCGAACGATAAACGAGGTTCGGCAGCTTGGTGCCGCCGAACTCTATTTTGACCGCTACGGGAAGGTCAGTCCTGTTAAAGCAGCTAAATCCTCGATGGCTTGGGACTCGCTGACAACCTTAATGGTGCGCATACCCAAGGCTTTTGCGGGTTTAAGGTTAATGCCAAGGTCGTCAAGAAAAATGGCTTCATCGCAGGCCACCCCAAGCCGCTGGCAGGTCCGGGTATAGATCTCTGGGTTGGGCTTACGCACACCCTCCACACTGGATTCCACCACCAGATCAAAAAGCGACATAACCTCGGCTACCGCATTGGCCTTGCCCTTGCCACGGGCCATACCCGGTCCTTCACCGGCCTTAACGTTGTTCGTAATGCAGGCTACTTTGTAGCGGGCCTTGCACACTTTGAGCACCTCCACCATGCGGGGTCGTAACTGTCCCGAAAGAACTGCGATCACCTCCTTGCCCGGTATTCGGTGTCCGCGCGCCTCGCTCTCTGCAGCAAATAGATCATCAAAATCGTCAAGGGATACGCTGTTGGACTCAAATTGGGCCCATGCATTGTGCTCTGGATTGATGGCATTGGTTTGTCGGATGAAATCCTTAGGGACGCCGAGTTTGTCCTCCAAGGTGTTGAATGCTTCGAACGGGCTGCTGGTGAACACCCCGCCAAAATCCCAAAGTATGGCCGTTGTTGTAGCGGTATCAGTTGAGGACAAAATGCTCTCCTAGTAAATGCCTTGATGAGCAAGGCTGTTGAAATTCGAAGTAGATAGTATGAAGTAAAGTATGAAGGCAATGCAGTGGCAGTTCGAGTCTATCGCCTTAGCTCTAACTCAATAGGCCTTGAATCTCTGGGGGGTTAGCGAATTGAGAATCTAAGACGCACCGGAAAACCGAAGGTGCAGGGCGTTCGGTGGGTAGCTTGAAGCTGTGGCCGACACGGACCCCTCAGCCGCTATCGGTCCGAGGTGCCACTTAGGTAGTGAGGCGGTGTGTTGCTCCATCAGCGCGAGGCGTCTTAGGATGGGGTTTTAACGGAGGAAGATCATGGGACAAATGCACAACATAGAAATGGCTGACGGTTTTGAATTGGGGGCCTACACGGCGGAACCTGCCACCGGTGATGCCAAGGGTGTCATCGTGGTGATTCAAGAGATCTTTGGTGTTAACGGTCACATCCGTGAAGTGGCCGATGGTTATGCGGCGGAAGGCTACATAGCTATAGCACCAGCGCTGTTTGACCGAGTCGACAAAGACATTCAGCTAGGCTACACCGAGACTGATATGGGGCGGGGGATCGAATTGGCTTTTCAAAAGTTGGATATGGGCCAAACCCTCAAGGATTTGCAAAGCGTCGTCACATTCGCCGAACAAAAGGGCTCTGTCGGAGTGGTAGGGTATTGTTTTGGCGGTCTCCTCACGTTCTTGAGTGCCTCTCAGATCAAGGGTGTTAAGGCCGCCTCGAGTTACTATGGCGGCGGAATAGTGGGCGTGTTGGATCAGCAACCGCAGTGTCCATTGATCATGCATTTTGGAGAGTTAGACGCCCATATTCCCATGAGCGATGTTGACAAGATCAAACAGGGCTGTCCCGACGTGCCGGTCCACGTGTACGACGCGGATCACGGGTTTAACTGCGACCACCGTGGCAGTTACAGCGAACCGGCTGCCGCGCTGGCCCGCCAACGCACCTTGGCGCATTTTGCAAAGCACCTCTAGACGAGATTCGCGGCCATATATCGGCAGGCAAGAATGCGAGTTTTAGACCGCCTTCAAGTTCACAGCAATGAATTGCCCGCGGAGATTTTTGCTTCGCTGGTCGCTGTGATCGGCAGGTTTGGGCAAATGCGGAATAATCTTAAACAAATAGTCCTATCTTGCCCTTGTCTAGTATTGACAACCTCATGCCCATTGTTGATCCTTCGTTTCGGATTGGCGGGGAGGCCGCAATCGCTTGAGCCTTTTAGTTAGAGGCCGTTTCGTTGTTCACGCTTCTGAGATTTGCTTGGGTAGAAATGCTCATGGAACGATCAAAGTTAGGCAAACGGGCACTAGGACAGGCATCATCTGAAATACTTGCTTCGGCAGACAAAAGCTGGCTAAGAACATAACCGCATGGTAGCGCTTTGGCGTAGCTTAGCGGTTGGGTAGCCATACAGAAACCAGGGATTCCAGTAGGAAGTACTAATGAAAAAACACATGCAAAAGCTGTCGCTAGCACTGCTAACCACTGCTGCCGTATTCACAGGAACGTCGGCGGTAGGGGCCACTCTAAGTGACGTTTTTCAGGCTGCGGAGCAGTTGAATACTCAAGCGAAGCGCTCTCAGGCCAAGATCGATGATCTGACAGAAGATACGCGTCAGCTTCTGAACGAGTACAAGACAGTGCTTAAAGAAGTGGAAGGCTTGAAGGTTTACAACCGTCAGTTAGAAAAACAAATCGGCAACCAAGAGCGTGAAATGGTTCAACTGGCGGCGTCAATTGACGAGGTCACGATTATCGAACGCCAAATTACGCCTTTGATGCTTCGCATGATCGACGGTTTGGAGCAGTTTGTTTCTCTGGACGCTCCATTTCTCTTAGACGAACGCACCGCTCGAGTGGACCGTCTGCGGGAGATGATGGATCGTGCTGACGTAGCTGTGTCAGAAAAGTTCTCCCAAGTCTTCCGTGCATTCCAAATCGAGAACGAATATGGACGCACCATGGAAACCTATCCTTCAACTATCGAAATCGATGGCGTTGAACGAAAGGTTGATATTTTAAAGGTCGGTCGAATCGCACTGGTTTATCAGACACCAGACGGCGCAGAGACAGGTATGTATAACCCGACTACCCGCCAATACGAACCCGTTGATAATTCTTATCAAGCATCGGTTCGGCAGGGTATTCGAATGGCTCGTCAGCAAGCTTCGATCGATATGCTGAGCTTGCCGGTAGTTGGCGCGGGAGCAGCACAATGATCAGCACTAGCATAGTTAAACTTAAATCTTTGAAGAAATACGCGGCGGCGGCGCTGGCATTTGGTGCGGTTGTTTTTGCCCACCCCAGTCATGCAGAAGAAGCGGCGCCAGCGACGGATCTGGTTGTAAACGAAGCCAGTTCGTTAGATGAACTGCTAGATAATGTAAAAGCACGCCGAGTTGTTGAGTCTCGTGAGAATACTGCTCGCGAGCGCCGTTTTGCCAATGAAAAAGCGGCTCAGGCTCGTTTGCTTAAAGAAGCTCAAGACGAACGCCTGCGAGAGGAGCGTCGTTCCGATCGATTGGAAACCCAATTCGAAGAAAATGAGATTCGAATCGGTAACTTGACCGAACAATTGGACAAGCGTTTGGGAAGCCTGCGTGAACTCTTCGGTGTGCTGCAGCAGGTGGCAGGTGATACTCGGGGCGGATTCGAAGGCTCCATCGTCTCCAGCCAACACGCCAATCGCGGCGAGTGGTTGGGCGCACTAGCGAAGAAGATGGGCACCTCTAGCCAGTTGGCGACCATCGATGAGATGGAAAGCCTGTGGTTTGAGCTACAGCGTGAAATGACAGAATCAGGAAAGATTTCTAAATACCCGGGCACGATTACTAAGCTTTCGGGCGAGAAGGTTGATACCGAAATCGTGCGGGTCGGCTCATTCGCCCTATTAGGGCAGGGCCAGTACCTACAGTGGGACGCCGACAGCCAGTCGATTGTTGAGCTTCCTCGTCAACCCACCGGTCGACATGTTTCGACTGCTCAGGATTTGCAAGATGCGGCTCCCGGTGAAGTGGTTGAATTCTCTGTAGACCCCACACGTGGCTCTTTGCTTGCGCTATTGATTCAAGCAGCCACCTTGGGTGAGCGTATTGGTTCGCC
>JAQWIX010000066.1 GCA_029248675.1 Pseudomonadales bacterium
AATCAAGGCGATGCCAAGTACACCTAGAGAAACAGCTGTGCCGATATTAATACCGCCGGCAGCTTCAACACCGCCACCTTCGGCTCCATCACCTTCATCCTCGGCAAACACACTGGACGAAGCGAAGATCAACAGTGTTGCAGCGGCGCCGGCGGTCATTTTTTTTAACATACTCATATTCGTCCCCTATAAACCCTAT
This sequence comes from Pseudomonadales bacterium, assembly GCA_029248675.1. Taxonomy (GTDB): domain Bacteria; phylum Pseudomonadota; class Gammaproteobacteria; order Pseudomonadales; family Azotimanducaceae; genus UBA4421. The sequence goes on from JAQWIX010000066.1 coordinate 200, forward strand.
AAAGCGGGTGGTTACTTCTTCTCAGCAAGCCAAAGCCTCTTGGCAAACCAAATCTACTCTTTGGAAGCCCAGGCGCATCTGTTAAACGTTTAGGCCCTTTCCGGTGTGCCCTATGCTTTTTGTGCCCTGTGCTTTTTGTGTCCCAAGACCTGTCTTTCATATCTCAGTTCTATGGAGCCTGAATCTCTGAACACTCACCGCGATCAAGAGTTGCCTTCGTAGAACAGATACTCGATTAATCAAGGCACCCCAGATACGTGCGCTTTATATCCAGCCAGCGCGGGGCTTCCTTGCCCGTTCCGACAAGCTGTCTATTTAAGTGGATAAGCGGTGGGCTAGGTGGCTAAAAAGTAAACAGAAGAGGTTGGCTGACCGACAGAGCCTTCGGCCAGCATGCATCGTACAAACTGAGGCTTAGTGGCTGTAGAGACTGGGATTGGCCAACATGTAAGCAGCTCCATGCACTTCGTTGATAGCGGCGTTCTCACCAAACAATCGCTGCTTTTGGCCGCCATAGTTTTCCCGATTAGCGGCCAGTGGGGCCAACTGAGCGGCTCGTTCCTGAGCTGACGTTACCAAGCTCTCAACATCACAGGCGTGCTCTACAAAACCAGCGGCATTGGCCGCAGTACCGGTCCAGCGCTTGGCCAGTTGAACCGTTTCAAAAAAGACCGAGGCTGGTAGTTTGTGTTTGAACAACGCGAGTTCTGGGCTAGGAATACTCAATCCAATCTGGAGTTCGTTAGCACACATAAATCCGCGATCAGCACGCATGAATCGAACGTCGTGGCACAGCGCGGCCATAAAGCCCGCACCAAAAGCGTGACCGTTTACCGCGCAAACGGTAGGTACTGGAAAAGTCATAATGCGGCTCATAAGGCCCATGAATTCTGGGCCAAAAGCCGCCCTGTCACCGGCTTCAGGGTGGGCAGTAGGATCTTGTACCCAGTCCAGATCTAGACCATTCGAGAAGAATTTTTCACTTGCTGAGGTGGTTACCAGAGCCGCCGGGCCTTGGGATGCCTCCACCTCGTTAAGCGCTTCATCTATGGCGCGGACAAAGGTTGTGTTCCAACGATTTTCCCCAGCGTTCAATGTCATGGTGAAAACGTCGCCTTGGCGGTCTAAATCAATCATCGTATTCCCTTGGTTATTTTTGATGCCTTTACAAGTCTGGCGAGTATTACCCTTGGGTGCAATTGCGACAGCGATTGTGTTTACTCGCAAACGTCGCTTAGCCGAGGTATTCAAGGCACACTTGTTACCTTCGCCGATGCCGGGATAGATGACGCCCTGCTAACTGCGGCTTAACACAGCCAGGGGATTAAGCGCCTATGAGTCAAGACGAACACCCACTGCAAAGCACAACTATTACAGAGTCCAACGTTCCGCTACTGGAGGGCTTAACCACTACCAGAGCTATCAGACGATATCGGGACGAGCCAATTCCCGAGGCGCATCTGCGCGACATGCTGTTTGCAGCCACCCGAGCGCCGAGCGGTTCTAACCGCCAACCGTTTCGATTTATTGTTCTGACTGACAGCGCCAATGCTCACAAAGCGAAAAGTCTGATCGCCGGTTCGGCGCAAGAGATCTGGGCGCAAAAAGAGCAAAACGACGGCTACAGCAAAGGCTCTGGGGCTGATCCAAACTCCCCAAAGTCTCGCATGGCCAACACCATGCGCAGCTACGTAGACAATTTCGCCACGGTACCGGCCTTGATTCTACCCTGCTTGGTGCGCTACCGAGCGGCAGATCCTATGGAGGGAGCATCCGTTTATCCGGCCGTGCAAAACCTTCTCCTTGCCGCTAGGGCACTTGGCTACGGCGGAGTGATCACGGGCTTCCATCGCCCAGTAGAGAAAGAACTGAAGTCTTTGCTTGGTATTCCAGAAGACATATTCATAGCCAGTACAGTCACCTTGGGCAAACCTCAAGGCAACCACGGCCCGGTTCGTCGCAGGCCTATAAGGGAACTAGTTTTTGCGGACGCTTGGGAGCACAGCCCCGCTTGGGCAGTGGATCCACCCGGAACCCGCTTCACCAGCGCAGGGCCGCCAAAAAATAAAACCTAGATTCAAATCCACACGCTTTAGCGGGGAAATATGAGCCTTTGTCATCGATAGTCCCCGCATTTTGGAGGAAACCATGCTGACCGTTTACCATGTCCCGGGTACCCGAGGCGTTCGCGCCATCTGGCTCTGCGAGGAACTAGGCCTTCCCTATGCCGTGGAACCTGTAGATTTCAGCCCGGAATTCCGCAGCAGTGACCAATGGCGAGCACTGAATCCCGTAGGCAAAGTCCCGGTGCTTCGTGACACCAACAAAGGCGACTTTGTGATGTTCGAATCCGGCGCCATGGTCCAGTACCTCTTGGACCGTTACGGCAACGGCCAGCTTCAGCCCCTTGCAGGAACACCAGAGCACGCTCTCTATCTGCAATGGAGTTGGTTCGCCGAAGCCACCTTTGCCCGGCCGCTTGGGGAAGTCGTCAATCACAGCCGAGAATTTCCCGGAGATCAAAAAATCGGTGCTGTAGTGGCCGAGATGCTGAGCCGAGGGCGTGTTTGTGCCGAAGCTGTAGGCACCGCTATAGGCGATCAGCCCTTTATTCTTGGTGACAATTTCAGCGCCGCCGACATCATGCTTGGCTATACCCTTATGCTTGCTGAGCGGTTTCTACCAGAGGGCCTGCCTGCTACCGTAGAGCCTTATTGGCAGCGCCTTGCCGCGCGCCCGGCCTTTCAAAAATCCGTGAGTTGAAGCCATGCAACCCAAATCATCCGCCAATGCATCAACTAAGCTAGCCAAAAGCGCAGCCGATATCCGTCAGCGCCAGGCTACCAATCTGAGCTCGACCCCAGCCCATTGGATGCCATTTACCGCTAACCGCCAATTTCACAAGGACCCTAGGGTCATCGTGTCTGCCGAGCAAAATCATTTCATCAGCCAAGACGGGCGCAGAGTGTTTGATTCACTCTCGGGGCTTTGGTGCTGCGGCTACGGACACAACCGACCAGAGATTTCTGCCGCTATTACCGATCAGCTTCAGGTCATGGACTACGCACCGTCTTTTCAGTACACCCACCCGGGAGCCACCGCGTTAGCGGAAAGGCTAACTGAGATGGCGCCGGGCGACCTGAATCATGTGCTGTTCACCAACTCGGGTTCTGAATGCGCGGATACCTCCCTGAAGTTGGCTCGAGCTTACTGGCGCAGCAAGGGACAACCGACCAAGACCCGCTTTATTTCCCGACACAAGGGATACCACGGTGTTAATTTTGCCGGTACCAGCCTGGGTGGCATTGGTGCCAACCGAAAGCTCTTTGGTCAGTTAGGCGATGCCGATCATCTACCTCATACACTGCAGCCTGAGTTAGCCTTTACCCGAGGCCAAGCAGAGACAGGGGCCGAGTTGGCTGATCATCTGAAGCAGCTGATTATGCTGCACGATGCCTCCAATATTGCTGCGGTTATTGTTGAACCCATGTCAGGGTCTGCCGGGGTCATCGTACCCCCCAAGGGATATTTACAGCGGCTGCGAGATATCTGTGATGAAAACGATATCTTGCTGATCTTTGACGAAGTTATTACTGGCTTCGGCCGGGTAGGCGCACCCTTTGGCGCCGACGCCTTCGGGGTTGAACCAGACATGATGAATATCGCCAAGGGGCTGACTAATGGGGCCATCCCAATGGGTGCTGTACTGACATCTTCCCAGATTTACGACTGTCTGATGAACGTGGACCAGCCCGAACATATGATCGAGCTGCCCCACGGATACACCTACAGCGCACATCCGGTGGCTTGTGCCGCTGCTCTGGCCGCACTAGATGTATTCCAACAGGATCACATGGTGGCAAAATCTCAGGCGCTGATTCCTGTGCTAGAGGAGACCCTTCACGGTCTCAAGGGACACCCACTGATTACCGACATTCGTAACTTTGGTCTGGCAGGCGCTCTGCAAATTGCCCCCCGGAATGGCGACCCGGTGGTAAGACCCTTTGAGTTGGGGGTGAAATGCTGGGAGTTGGGGCTGTATGTGCGCTGGGGCGGCGATACCCTGCAATTTGGGCCGCCCTTCACGGCATCGCCGGAAGACGTTAGATCCATTGCGCCTATCGTGGCCGAGGCTCTCGATCACATTGCCTAGTAGATAATGGCAGTTCCCAATCAGGCCTGTTCTTATTGAAAACGAATGCCTAACATCAAGGACGTAAGCTAGGAACCGCATAAGAGGGACATAGGGAACCCGTGTGGGACAACAGAGTGAAAACCCACCAAGGTCGAAGATTGATATTAATACCTTTGTGGCCCCTAGCGCCGGCATTGCAAATGCCACATCAGTTAAGCCATGAGTCGATTCCAGGTCGGCTCTGTCCCTGCAATTAAACAGATAGAGGAAACACCATGCGGATTCTCAGTGCATTACTAGCCAGCCTGCTACTTCTGGGCTGCACCGATAATCAGCCTTCGGGCACAACCGAGACCTCGGCACCGGAACAAAGTGATGGGTCAGCGATGACCACCCAACCGAGCCTGTCTGACGTTTTAGCAGCGCAACCCGAACAAACACAAGCGCGATACGTACACCGCCACCCTGCACAAACTCTTGAGTTTTTTGGCATTGAACCCGGCATGACAGTGATGGAAGCCCTACCCGGAGGCGGTTGGTACAGCAAAATTCTGCTGCCTTATCTGGGTGACGAAGGTGCTTTGATCGGTGCGAACTACACCACCTCCATGCGGCGCCTGTTCGGCTTCTACACCGAAGAACAACTCCAGCAAGGCGAGACTTGGACCACAGACTGGCCAGCGAAAGCCGCGGCTTGGACACAGGAAGCAAATACGCCGGTTTCTGGCTTTATCTTTGGCAGCCTGCCCCAAAACATGACGGAAAGCGCCGATGCAGTGATGTTCATCCGCGCGTTGCACAATTTGGCGCGCTTCGAAGATCAGGGCGGTTTCCTCACGGCAGCTCTCAACGATGCCTATAACATCCTCAAGCCCGGAGGCGTCGTTGGAGTAGTTCAGCACGCTATTGCTGAAACCGCACCGGATGACTGGGCTAAGGGCAATCGTGGATACTTAAAGCAAAGCTTCGTGATCGCGCAAATGGAGCAAGCCGGCTTCATCTTCGAAGAAGCGTCAGCCATCAACGCCAACCCTAAGGATCAACCGCAGGATGGTGACGTAGTCTGGCGTTTACCGCCGGTCTTAAGTGGCAGCAAGGACAATCCCGATCAAGCAGCCATGATGCAGACCATTGGCGAGTCAAATCGCATGACCCTAAGGTTTCGAAAGCCAAGCGCCAGCTAAGCCTTGCAGTCAATACGGAATGGATAGTCCTTGACAGAAATCAGTGCCATTTGGCTCACCCTTAAACTTGCGGCTATCACTACCGCTGTACTGCTGGTGCTGGCAACGCCGCTAGCCTGGTGGCTGGCGCACAGTTCCAGTCGAGTGCGGCCACTGATTGAGGCGCTAACAGCCATGCCGTTGGTCATGCCGCCAACGGTTTTGGGCTTTTACCTTCTGGTTTTTTTCAGTCCTGACAATGCCCTTGGCGGCTCCTGGCTTGCACTGACCGGTACTACCTTGGCCTTTTCCTTCTACGGTTTGGTTTTTGCGTCACTGATCTACTCGCTGCCATTTATGGTGCAGCCGCTTACTGCGGCCTTCACACAGCTTGGCCGAGGCCCCATGGAGGCAGCTGCCTCGTTGGGCGCCAGCCCCATGGACGCATGGCTAACCACCATCTTGCCCATGGCTCGTAACGGTTACCTCACCGCTGGAGTGCTGACCTTTGCACACACCGTTGGCGAGTTCGGCATTGTTTTGATGGTGGGCGGCAACCTTGCTGGCGAGACTCGGGTTATTTCTATCGCCATTTATGAAAGTGTCGAGACATTAAATTATCAGGAAGCCTACATTCTCTCTGGGGGGCTCATGGCATTTTCCTTTGTTGTCCTCCTAGGCGTTTACCAATTTAATCGGCAGTTCGCTATGAGCCTGACACCCCGGGGCATGCGCTAATGCTGAGCTTGGATATTCAGGCCCAAACTGGCGACTTGACCCTAAACGTCGCAACCAGCATCGGCGACGGTGTCACCGCACTATTCGGGCCAAGCGGTTGCGGCAAAACCACGTTGCTGCGAGCCATTGCTGGCCTTATGCCTAGTGAAGGCACGATTCGCTGCAATAACGTCGTCTGGCAGAGCACAGGAACCTTCATGCCCCTGCACCAGCGCCGTGTGGGCTACGTCTTTCAGGACGATCGATTGTTTCCTCATCTGACCGTTGCGGGCAATCTGCAATATGGTTTTCGTCGAGCCAAGGCCGCAGGCCTATCTATCGGCTTGGAGCTTCAAGAAGTGGTAGCACGTTTTGATCTGGAACCCTTACTGCAGCGATATCCGAACACTCTGTCCGGCGGCGAGTCACGGCGGGTCAACATTGCCCGAAGCCTGTGCAGTCAGCCCCAACTCCTATTGCTGGACGAGCCCCTCACTGGATTAGACGCGCAGCGCAAAGCCGATATCATTCCCTATCTGGCAACTGTGGCAAAAGACCTCAGCATCCCCACCGTTTACGTAAGCCATATCAACGACGAAATCGCTCAGCTATGCGACAACATGCTGGTGATGACTGCTGGCACTTTGATCGATGAAGGCCCAACCGGCGAGGTGCTAGGTCGCCTGTGGCGAGCCTCAGGACCGGACCAGAGTTACGGCGACCCGGGCAGCCTGCTGGAAGCCAGCGTAATGCACTTCGATGAAGCCAATGCCATGGTTCACCTAAACGTTGCCGGCCAAGAACTGCAAGTAATCAGCCCAACTGAGCCTCAAACCCAAGACCTTCGTTTGTTCCTAGCAGCGGCGGATGTGGCCCTAAGCTTGGATCAGCCGGGTCGGATGAGCATACGCAATGTGCTGACTGGAGCCATTGTTGGCATTCGTCAATTGACTGGCGCGAAGATTGGGCTAGTGGCCATCGACATCGATCTTGATGCTGAGAATCACGGCCAAGATAAAGGCAATGATCATAAAATTGTCGCCCATATCTCTGCAGCCGCCTGCAACGACCTAGGCCTCGCCCAAGGCATGCCGGTTTATGCCCTGATCAAAAGCGCCAAGCTCACCACGCCTTTCGCTTAGACCGCTCATATTGGAGGAAGCGTGTCGGAACCTCGGCTGGGCCTACAATTTGGGCGTGGCAAAGTGAGAGTCCTCAGTACCAATCCATCAGGATTATGCACTGACCCAAATCAGCCGAAAGATTGCATTTGCTCTGCAACCTAGCCGTTGTTGTCCCGCCAATTGCCATGAAAACCATAGGGCACCCTATGATCGAGCATGGCCTTAGCCAGTGGACCTTGAGCAAGATTTTGAGCATCTAGCATCATCAAATGGCTGGCAGCCCGGTTAGCGTCATAGACATAGGCCAGCAAAAAACCATCGCCCTCGGGCGCACTACTGGAACGCGGAACGAAGATAGGTTCGCTAGTGGCACACCCCTCACCTACATCATAGGAGTCGAGCTTCCCGGTCTGGTGGTCTATCGCGGCGACCACGTTGAATCCACCAACTTTTTCAGGCGGTTGAGTGTCGCCTGCAAAATAACCGTATCGGTAGGGTAAGCCCGCAAATCGCTCATCCAGCCTTGGGAACTCACACACTAGGTCATCAAGTTGTTCTACCTTGTATTGGTCTGTTTGCGCATTTAGGTCAAAGGTCCAGCGCACGAGTTTTGCCAGTGCCTTTTTAGGGTCACCAGGCGTGCCGTCTACCGCCGGAAATAGCGGTGCTTCGGGATACTCACATACGTCGCAAATAATCTTGCCATCAGCGGTACTGAAAGCGTTCATGGGGTGGAACACATAACTCGCCTCGCCACGAAACCATTGCAGATCCTGTACAGAGCCGTTTCGGGGCATCACGCCAATATGTACCCCTTTTTCGGGTTCCCATGCATAGACCGGGCCGCCTTTGAACGCCCGCTCCAAACTGCCGGTCAAAGGCATAATCGGAAAAACTACATGATCTTTCGTCACCACAAAATCATGAACCATCGCCGCATAGGGAGCCTCAAAGGACTCGCTGCGAAGCAACGTTCCCGCTTTGTCCACGACACTAAACGTCATATGAGGAGAAATCGTGCCATTGGCGTTGTAACCGAAAAACAGCATTTCGCCGTTTTCCGGGTCGATCTTGGGATGAGCCGTCATCGGCCCGGTGAGTTTTCCTCCGTAAATGTGGGGGCCAATGGAATCTAGTGTATGCGGATCCAACTCAAAGGGCGCATGTCCTTCCTCAAGAGCCAGTAGTTTCCCGCCGTGCCAAATGACGTTGGTATTGGCGACGCCATCGGTCTCTAAGCCCGCAACGCTTTCATCATTCTCCATGGGATTGAACGCACCAAAAAGTGCCCGGCCAGCTTCACGTTCCTTTTGCCACTTCACCGTTTTTACCCAACGGTTTCGATAAGAGACCCTTCCATCTTCAACATTAAAGGCATGAATCATGCCATCGCCAGCGAACCAGTGATAATGGCCCCGAGGCGAGTACTGAGGATTTGGTCCGTTACGGTAAAAGCTACCGCTCAGTTCCTTTGGCACTTCGCCCTGGATCACGAGGTCATTGACGTCACATTCCATTTGAAGCGGTGCAAAACCGCCTCGCAGATTTGGGTGATTGGGAAAGGGTTGAGCCATGATCGACTCCCGTTGCGTTGTGGATAATTAGTCTACTTTAAGTCAACGCCTACCGGACAGTGATCCGATCCGAGAATATGGGGCCAAATAAAGGCCTCTTTGACGCGCCGCATAGCCGATGCCGAAGCATAGACACAATCGATTCGCCAACCCACATTACTTTCGCGCGCGCCGCCGAATTGACGCCACCAAGTGTAATGATCGGGTTCATCAGGATGCGTTGCCCGAAAAGTGTCGACCCAGCCATCGGCCTGTATATCGGTTAGCAGCTGACGCTCTTCGTCCAAGAAACCACTAGATTTTCGGTTACCCTTGGGGCGCGCTAAATCGATCTCATGATGGGCGGTATTGAAATCACC
>JAQWIX010000064.1 GCA_029248675.1 Pseudomonadales bacterium
ATGTAGAGCGCAGAAGGGTCTTTCTACGTCACGGAAATGTACAACGGGAAAATGCCTTTTGAAGCACTGATCCAGGTAGGTCTTACAGGCGCCAATACCGGGCAGGTGTGGCAGTGGTCATTACCAGACGGCTTCCGCCAGGTTACCGGGACCGAGGGCAGTTTCCCAAATGGCATTGTGCTCAGTGCCGACGCATCTGCGCTCTACATCAACTACTGGTTTTCCGGTCTTACCACTAAGTTCGATCTCGGCACTGGTGCCGTGGTTGGGTCGCACCAAGGCGGGCGAGCGGACAATCTAACCATGGCCAACGGGTCTGTGTGGGCGGCAAAGCACGATATGTCCGTAGCGGAATATCTTGAAGGCTGCCCGGTGGAGGCAGCCAATTGCTTCCTACCATTTTCAGTTCACCGTCTGGATCTTGACGATCTCCGTGAACAACGTGTGTGGCGCTTTGATAGTCAGGCATTTGGCTTTGGTACCGTGGCAACCCCGGTGGGGGAGCATGTATGGCTGGGGTCTGCTCACGGTGATCGAATCGCGCGGTTTGATCTAAAAGATCGGTGATCGGCCGAGGAGTTCGGCTGTAAAAGTTCACACGTCATGCCATGCACTTAACAAGCATAAGAAAAGGAAGCGCGGATATGTCCAGTTGGGATTTCAAAGAAGGATCACTCAACGCTAATGGCATTGAGATTCACTATGCCGAAAAAGGCGAAGGCCCCTTGGTTATTTTTTGCCATGGGTGGCCAGAGTCTTGGTACTCGTGGCGACATCAACTGCAGGCCATTGGTTCCAGCGGCTACCGGGCTGTGGCCCTGCATATGAGAGGGTACGGCAAAACCACGAAGCCAAGTGATATTGAGGCGTATTCGCTGACGAACTTGGTGGGCGATGTGGTGGGAGCGGTAGCGGCCCTAGGCGAATCTGAGGCCGTGGTGATCGGCCACGACTGGGGCGGACCGGTAGCATGGAATGCTGCCTTGCTACGCCCGGATGTCTTTCGTGCCGTTGGGGTGTTGTCTGTACCTTACAGCCCACCTATGACACTGCCTCATGACATGTCACTAAATGATGCTATGGCGATGATGGCCGGTGATCGTGAGTATTACCGCCTGTTCTTCCAAGAACCCGGTGTTGCTGAGGCTGACTTGGAGCGCAACTTCCGAGATTCGATGTTGGGCATACTGTATTCCTTTAGCGGGGACATCGTCGCCGACGGGATACACCAGCAGGGTTGGGACGGGCACTTTCCAAAAGGCCAAACCTTGTCCGAGCAACTGGTGGTGCCAGAACAACTGCCCGCATGGCTGACTCAAGAGGATCTGGACCTCTACGTTCGAGAAATCACTGCTTCTGGGTTTTCTGGCGGATTCAATTGGTACCGGAACATCAAGCGCATACCGGGGCTTCTCGCTCCGTTCGTAGGTGCAACGATTAAACAACCCTCCCTGTATTTGTATGGCGAGTACGATCTGGTTGCAGGCAACACGCCCGAGGCTATTCAAACGCTTAAAGACAGTCTTCCGAATTTACTAAGTTGTGTGCGGTTCCAGGGTGCAGGTCATTGGTTACAGCAGGAACGGCCAGAGGGGGTTAACGACGAGCTATTGGCGTTTTTGAATGGGCTGTAGTGCTCGGGTAGAGGGGAGCAGCGAAGCAAAATGCAGAGAGAGAGAGAGGGATTATTCATCATCACTTAAGGCGATGATTTCACCCTTCGGGTTCGCTAACGCTCATTTGTCGTAACGCGCCGGCGCGTTACTCTGATCGAACCTAGGAACCGAACCTAGGAACCGAACCAAGTCCGCCCTATACGCATATAAAAAAGGAGCCTAAAGGCCCCTTTTTTATATGGCGGAGAGAGAGGGATTCGAACCCTCGATAGGGGATTAACCTATACTCCCTTAGCAGGGGAGCGCCTTCAGCCACTCGGCCACCTCTCCGGTAGACGGCATTGTATCTCACTCCCTAGGGGTGTTGTCGACACATCTTCAACGCTCAGCTGCAATAAAGGCGAAAAGTTCCTCAAAAGCACGAACATCGTGGCCATCTTGCCGCAAAGATCGGCGCCGTCGTCCTGATGCGTTGGTTCAGGTCTGCAGCAGCATCATGAGATCTGGTCGATCGGAAAAAATTCCAGCAACCCCCCAATGTTTCAATTGTTGTGCCTGTTCGGGTTCGTTTACGGTGTAAACCATAACTGGATAGCCGGCCTGTTGGCATGCAGTAACAAAATCTTCGCTCACCATGGACTTACCTACATTGATACAGGTTGCGCTTAAAGCTTTTGCGGTGTCCAAAATAGAGGCTCGATGCCGGTGGAACAACGGTGCCACAGGGCACTTTGGTGCTAATGCCCGAAATTCCGCGAGTTCCTTGTGATCAAAAGAAGAGACTAAAACGCGCAGATTTGGCCGTTCACACAGCAACCTAGCCGTGGGTGCGGCTGTGCCTTGCCCCTTGAGTTCGATGTTAAGCCACGTTTCTGGCGAGCTATCGAGTAGCGTGATGACATCGGTCAGTAAGGGCACGCTATAACCGTCTCTGGCGTCCATCGCCGATAACTCTTCGACGGTGAAATCAGCGACTCGGCCGCGTGTTTTCGTTGTGCGATCCACCTTGGCGTCGTGAATTACACAGAGCTGTATCTGTTCTTGGTAGTCTGTGACGCGGTGAACGTCTAGTTCAATGCCGCGGCAGCCCAGTTGCAACGCTTTTTGAAAACTGGGCAGCGTATTCTCAGGAGCCAGCCCGGCGGCTCCTCGGTGTCCGAAAACGGCAAAACTCTGAAACAGCAGATGGTTAGTATTCATGTACAACTTACATGGAGCCGTGAGGCGTAGAGCGCTAGACTAGCTGGTATGAGTTATGAAGTTCTAGCACGAAAGCTGCGCCCGTCAGGTTTTGCCTCCTTAGTAGGGCAAGACCATGTTGTTCGCGCGCTGACCCATGCGCTGGATCATGACCGCCTTCATCATGCCTATTTGTTCACGGGTACCCGTGGTGTGGGTAAGACCACTATTGCGCGTATCTTGGCTAAAAGCCTGAACTGTGAGCAGGGGGTAAGCGCTACCCCTTGCGGTCAGTGCTCGATTTGTACCGAAGTGAAAGAAAACCGTTTTATCGATCTAATCGAAGTGGATGCTGCATCCCGCACTGGCGTTGACGATACTCGAGAGTTACTGGAGAACGCCCAGTACATGCCCACCCGAGGCCGCTACAAAGTCTATCTAATTGACGAAGTGCACATGCTCTCCATTGCCAGCTTCAACGCGTTACTAAAGACTCTGGAAGAGCCACCTGAGCATGTGAAGTTCTTACTGGCCACCACGGACCCAAAGAAAGTGCCGGTGACGGTTTTGTCCCGATGCCTGCAGTTTCAACTGAAGAACATTTCTGCCCAAACCATTGCTGAGTATATTGCCGGTGTGCTCACCGACGAGGCAGTAACCTTTGAGCCAGAGGCGCTGGACGTCATCGCGCGTTCCGCCCAAGGCAGCATGCGCGATGCCTTGAGTCTGACCGATCAAGCCATCGCTTTTGGCCAAGGCGAGCTCAAACAAGCCGACGTAACCGAAATGCTGGGCGTGGTGGGGCGTAACGAAATTGAAGCCTTGATGGCCGCGTTGCAGAGCGCTGATGCCACGGCCTTGCTCGGGCTTAGCGCCGAGCTAGCCGAACGTAATGCGGACTTTGCCGATGTGTTAACGGGACTAATGGAGGCTCTGCACGATGCGTCCGTGGCGGTAGCCACAGCGCAGGCTCAAGGGCCGTTTTTACCCGATGAACTACAGCTTTATTATCAGATTGCCTTGATTGGGTTGCGGGACTTGCCTATTGCCCCGGATCCACGCAGCGGGTTCGAGATGACCTTACTGCGAATGCTGGCCTTTACGCCGGAGCGTGACGGCACTGTGGCGCCACGCACCCCGAGCGCTCGGTCCGGCCAGTCTGAGTCGTCAGGGGAAGCCCCTGCGGGAAAACAAGTTCAGCCAGCTTCGGACGGCACGGTCACAGCTCACCCAGAGTCAGATCAGCATACGGTTTCTCAGCGGGCTGCAACCAAGCCTCAGAGCCACTTGGAAGGCACGTTGGAGTCAGAGACTTCAGCGCCAGAGATTTTAGCTCCGGAAACACCCGCTCAGGCAGCTGCTTTACCAGAGCAAACTTTAACAGCGCCGGACGCCGGGACAGAACAGCAGACCAGTGATACGCCTCACGTTGAAGCGCAGGCCAATCAAGCGGCTGAAGAGCGTGCGGCAGAGGACTCTGAGGAGCGGCAGACGACTGGCAAGTTTTCTCCCGCCGATGCGGACGCCCTAGAGCGTTGGTATGCCATCGTTGCTGAGCTAAATATGG
>JAQWIX010000081.1 GCA_029248675.1 Pseudomonadales bacterium
ACCTGAATGAGCCTCAGGCATCTGTAGAGCGTTATGTTTTAGAGACTCCGGTGGCGGAGGGCGGCTTGGGTGTGCACAGCGAAAACTCGTTACTTAAAACCCTCACGGGGTTGATCTATTGGGAGGCAATTTTTTCGTCTCAGCCCGGGGCTTTTACAAACCCCTTTCAGGTGGCTCCTCACGACCTGTATGAGCCGGACTTTGTTTCCCTGCGGGCTCGAGAGATTGCCGGCATTGAGTCTCGCATCGGATCTAACGCCGATCTGGCGACCCACCTGCAAAAAATAAGTCAAGCGAAGCAGGGTATTGCGAATCCGTTGGTCAGTTGGGGGTTGCTGCAAACCATCAGCTTAGAACGGTGGTTAGAGGCCTTGCCCGGAGATTGGATCCGCGCCTTGAGCCATTTTTTGATTCGCAATCTCAAAGATTATCGAAAGGGTTTCCCGGACCTGTTCGTCAGTCACCCAGATGGGACAGCGGAGTTTGTTGAAGTGAAGGGCCCGGGGGATCAATTGCAGCCTCAGCAGCGTGCGTGGTTTGAGACATTCCACGAGCTTGATATACGCGCCCGCGTCATTCGGCTCAAGCTGTAGCATGAAGCCAGTATCGGTAAGAGAGCTCGCCAGCTTCGTGTTCCGATATGGGGACCTGTATCCAAGCGGAGAAGGAGGTCGCGTCGAAGCTTGGGAAGGGACTTTAGCGCACGCCGCGCTGCAGCAGCAGCGGGCGAAAGGCGATGAAAAGTACCGAAAAGAAGTGGCACTAAAAATTCCCGCCACGCTGTCCGGGCAGGAGCGTGTGCTTCAGGGTCGAATCGATGGTTTGATCCAAGAGCCGGATGGGCAGACCGTGATTGAGGAATACAAAACCTCCCGCCGCAGCCAGCCCCCTTTGCGTCCGGCGGACGAAGCCCAAGCTTGGCTGTATGCGGGCATGCTTTGCAGCATTGATGCTAGCGTGATTGATGTTGTGCCGCGCATCGTCTACATCAGCCCAGAAGGGGTTGAGTTGGTGTCTTACCAACAGACCCTGGCGGCTCACACGGCAAAGATGTTTTTAGCTTTCGTGCTGACTTGCTTCGATGCCTACTTACAGCGTCTCGATCGGCGCAATCGGCAGCGTATGGCTTGGGCGGACACTCTATCTTTTCCCCATAGCAATTACCGGAAAAACCAGCGTGCCATTGCCGGCCAAGTGTACAAAAGCCTGATTAAAGAACAGAACCTACTGATGGAGGCTGTCACCGGCAGTGGTAAAACCTTGGCCGTATTGTTCCCGGCTCTGAAGGCTCAGGCCATGGATGAACAGTTCTTTTTTTTGACCAGTAGGACCCGGGGCGCAGATGCGGCCTTAGACGCTCTGGGGCAACTGATATCTAAGACACCAAATGGGCCATTGCGCGTTGTGCAAATTACTGCCAAAGAAAAAACGTGTCCCTTAGTAAAAATGACCTGCGACGCCTCGGTCTGCCCGAATGCTGCTGACTACTACAACAAGGTACCCAAGGCGTTAAGCGCGCTTGAGCATCAACCAGTGGCTGACAGAAAGACCATCGAATTGGTGGCTGCCGAGCATGATGTGTGTCCGTTTGAACTGAGTCTAGACAGTGCCATGACAGCCGATGTCATTGTCGCGGACTACAATTACGTTTTTGATCCAACCGTGCGGCTGCAGCGATTCGTCCATCAGGATCAACAATCGCTACTGATCGATGAAGCTCATCAACTGTCACACCGAGTGAGCGATATGCTCAGTGTCACTATCACATCGGAGCAGCTTCGGCTTGCCATGGCGGTAGCAGGGCCAGAATTGACCGTTCCTTTATCTGTCCTTCAAGAACAGGTGTTACGCGGAGCGAAAGCGGCTCGAGGCCAGCAACCTAACTCGCGTCAGCAAGTGGCCGAGTTGCTGCAAAGTGAAGGCGAAAACTGCGCGTTGGACGACGCCATGTTTGGTTTGCTGCAGGCCTGTGAACAGCTTATGAGTGAGGCGGGTCACGTGACGGAAACCGAACCAAACACGGATGATCCGACATCGGTTAAGCAGCAACCGCCGGTGACCGGCTCGTTGTTTCACACCCCTGAAACAACGTCAGGGCAGCAGGCCCCTGGGTCAGGTTTGAACGCCAAAAGCATAGATAGAGACCTGCTACCGGAGGAAGTCCTGCAGCTGTATTTCACAGCTCTGCGCTGGCATCGCTCAGCAAAATGGACTGACCCGGCAAATTACCGATATATCGTAACCACTCATAAAGGAAGAAGCGCTCAGCCATCGACGATCTCTATTAGTCGTTGGTGTATTGATAGTAGCGACTACAGTTCCCAGATTATGGCAGAGCATAAGGCTGTGGTTCGTTTTTCAGGGACCCTATCACCACTGTCGCTGTTTCAACGACTACACGGCCAGGAGGTCACCGACGCAAAGCAATCGCCAGCACAATCTCCAGCGCTTCGTGCCCAAACGCCTTTTCAAGCTGAGCAATTGGGCGTTTTTGCGATTACCAATATTGAAACCTACTACCATCGGCGACAAAGCAGCTTGAGCCAGCTCTATGAGCTGTTAGCAGCCCTGCAGGAAGTTCGCCCCGGGCGCTATCTGGTTGCCATGCCGTCTTACGAGTATCTGTCCCAGCTGTCCGAGTACGCCAGCGCTGACGAGACATTTATGCAGCAAACCCGCGCCATGGATGACGAGACTCAACTTGCTCTGTTGGGGCGTTTTCAGTCAGCGGATAAAGCCACCTTGGGTATTGTTATGGGCGGCGTGTTTAGCGAATCCGTCGACTTAGGACCCGGAGTGTTGTCCGGCGTTGTCGTAGTAAGTCTGGGCTTGCCGCCCCAAGATCTGAGCAAAACGCTGATTCAAGGGCACTTCGATGACCGCTATGGCCAAGGCTGGGGGCGCCAAGTAGCCTATTTGCAGCCTGCCTTATCAAGGATAGTTCAGGCTGCAGGTCGACTGATCCGCAGTCCGGGTGATCGGGGTGTGGTGTGCTTGGTCGACCCCCGATTCGCTAACCCAAGTCTGCATGATCACTTTCCAGATCATTGGCAGGTAGAACCCACTACAACCGAAAACCTTAAAAAACGACTAAAAACCTTTTGGTCGCATGACTTAGTTGAAGGAGAAGACTAAGCTGCGCCAATGAAACGACGCACAAAAATCATCTGCACCATTGGGCCCGCTACAGCCAGCTTTGAGGGGTTAAAATCCCTATATGAGGCGGGTATGAATGTGGTGAGAATAAACATGTCTCACTCAGATCATGCCAGCGCGCTAAAGATCATTAACTGGATTAAAACCCTTAATCGTCAGGTGGACTATCCGGTGCCGATTTTGCTCGACACTCAAGGGCCAGAGATTCGCACTGGCGTCCTCGATAACCCAATGAAGCTCAAAGCTGGCGACGTGGTAACCCTTAGTGTTCGCGACGGGGAAATGGTGGAACAGCGATCCATTCACGTGAACTACACCGAGTTGGTGGATGTTGTAGAAGTAGGGCGCATCATCACCGTGGACAACGGCTTGATGAATTTCAAAGTGCTGGAAAAGAAAGATCACCAGCTAACCTGTGAGGTCATCGATGGCGGTACCTTGGGAAGCCGTAAACACGTAAACCTGCCCGGCGTTCGGGTTAATCTGCCCGCCATCACAAGCAAGGACCGAGCCGACATTGCCTTTGGCATGGAAAATGACGTGGACTTCATCGCCCTGTCTTTTGTTCGTAGCCCTGACGATGTGGTTGAGCTGCGGGAGCTGCTGGGAAAGAAGCGTCAATCTATTAAGATCGTTGCAAAAATCGAGGATCAAGAAGGGGTCAATAAAATCCACGACATCGTTGGAGTATCTGACGGCGTCATGGTGGCTCGAGGTGACCTAGGCATAGAAACGGATATGGCTGACTTGCCCAATGTTCAGCGCCGTATCGTTCACGCCTGTGCCCGTCGGGGGAAACAGTGCATCGTGGCCACCCACCTGTTGGAATCCATGATCGACAACCCAATTCCCACTCGGG
>JAQWIX010000085.1 GCA_029248675.1 Pseudomonadales bacterium
CGTTGAGCCATAAGCTCCATCCATTGCTTAGCTTCAGGGCGAAACCAGTTCTGTTTACGACCGCCCCAAACAATCTCATCTTCGGGCATGTCGGTCCGCATTGAATCCGGACAGTTAGTCTCAAGCCATGCACGAACCTCGCCGCGAAAGGAATCTAGATAAGCCACGTCTTCTCTCCTTGTATGAGCATCTATAACTAGTATCATAGTTGATACTGACTTAGTAAACAGGCTATCGGGGTCTATGGGTGCAAAACAACTCAATGAACGAGCAGCAACTCGCGTTGCTCGAAACATCGTCAGCTATATTAAAGAACAGGCGCTAAGGCCGGGCTCTAAGTTACAGCCCGAACATGTAATGGTCGAAGAACAAGGTGTAGCTCGCGGGACAATCCGTGAGGCAATCAGGTACCTAGAGTTTCAGGGAGCATTAAGAGTAAAGGCGGGCCCGGGCGGCGGCCCCAGAGTTAGTGTGCCGGGCTTGGACCACTTGACCAGCGCATTATCGCTACAACTACAATTTACTAACGCTTCGTTTCGATCCGTGCTTGATGCAAGGGCGTCGATCTACCCTACACTCGCTGCCGAGGCGTCAAAAAACGCGAGCTATCAGGATATTAGCTCAATGCGCGAGTGTTTATCGCGCTTGTCGAATGTGATCGAGGATTCGGATGCGGCGACGAGCGAAGCTCGCCGATTCTACGAACTCGTTGCCTCGGCTTCACAAAATTTGGTGTTAGGGTTTCTCATGAATGCCCTACATCGTATATCGGAAAATCCAACTGTAACGGTCACGTACACCACGCATCACTGGCGTATCAGCATTAAGCAATTCGAAAAAATGCTGCGAGCCATCGAAAAAGGAAATGCAGAGTCAGCGCGGGCAATTTGCAAAAGCACACACGATGCCGGTATTCGTTACTGGGAAACAAATTTCCCTCAATTGCTAGAGCAACCAGTTTCATGGGTAGTCCATCAATAGCGAACCCTGCCTTCGTGAAATCTGCAACCAGGAGAGAACATGTCTGACAAACCAGAAATAAGCACAGGAACTAGCTCGCTCAGTGATCTAGACGTCAGCCGACCAGAGTACTACGAACAGGATACCTGGCGCCCCATGTTTGCGAGACTCCGCAAAGAAGCGCCAGTTCACTATCTGAGTGACAGTGTTAACGGCCCTTTCTGGTCAGTCACCAGTCATGCATTGATCAAGGAAGTCGATGCCAACAACAGCGTCTTTTCCTCGGAGAAAGGCGGAATCTCGATTGTGGACCTCAAGCCTGTAGAAGGACAGCTACAGGGCAAGAATTTTATTGAGATGGACGAACCTGAACACTCAGTCCAACGGAAGGCCGTCGCGCCATCGGTAGCCCCAAAAAATCTGGCAGAGCTCGAACCCCTTATAAGGGAGCGCGCAATCGACATCCTTGAAAATTTGCCTGTCGGCGAAACCTTTAATTGGGTACAGGATGTTTCGATAGAACTTACGGCGAGAATGCTCACCACGATTTTGGACTTTCCTTATGACCAAAGACATAAACTTGTCCAATGGTCCGACTTGGCCACTGACGTTCCTCAAGTCACTGGCAAGGAAGGTACGGACATGCAGGCACGCTACGATGAACTCATGAACTGTGCGGCAGCTTTCTACCAACTCTGGACCTCCAAGTCAGGACAACCACCCTCCTTCGATCTTATTTCTATGTTGCAAAACAATCCCGAAACAGCTCACATGAACGAGGACATGGAACTTTTTCTGGGCAACATGCTGCTGCTGATTGTCGGCGGTAATGACACCACTCGTAACAGCATCAGCGGGGGCGTCATGGCATTGAACCAGTACCCTGATGAGTATCAAAAATTACGAGACAACCCCGCCCTGATTCCCAACATGGTGTCCGAAATCATTCGATGGCAAACACCAGTGATCCATATGAGGCGGACCGCGTTGGAGGACTACGAACTCGGGGGACAGCAAATCCGAAAGGACGACAAAGTCATCATGTGGTACTTGTCCGGAAATCGAGATGAAAGCGTTTTCGAAGACCCCGACAGGTTGATCATAGATCGGCCAAACGCGCGGGCGCATGTCGCTTTTGGGTTTGGGGTACACCGCTGTATGGGCAACCGAATGGCCGAACTGCAACTTCGAATATTGTGGGAAGAGATCATGGAGCGCTTCCACACGGTTGAGGTAGTCGGCGATATCACTCGTCTGCCAAACAATTTTATTCGCGGCATAAAAGAGATACCGGTATGCGTTCATCCTCATTAGCCAATAGTTGGAGTACTACTTGGATAAGGATTAGCGTTGGGGATTAACTATTGGTTTGTAGCTGCTCGAGAACCTTAGCCGGATTTGATTCGCGAAGATCGTCAGCTCGTTAGAATGGACTGATTTTTTCTGCAAAGCTGGGGTGGCTACGCAAAAACGTATGCCTAAGACAAAGTACATTGAGCACAACGGCTTCGAGCACGACATCTATTCGAGATCGGTATTTCGGTTATGCAGGCAGCTCTTGATAATCTTGATCTTGGAATCGAAATAGCTTCGATTTCGCGATCGATCAGGCCAGGAATATAGACGGGGACAGGCAGGGGCTCCGAGCAAAAGTCGGTGGCATTGATGGTCACACCGCTAGTAACGCACCCAGTATGAACGGAGCTAAAGAGCTTCGAAATTTATTTCTTTGACCGCTTTCGCTGCCTTTCACTGAGGTGTCCGACCAGATCATTGATGGCCTTGTGGCGTGCGCCTTCGAATGGGTGCGAGATACGACCGAATACCGTGCTGCGCTTATCAAGCCAATGCTTACCCGCAGCTTTAGCGTCGTGCAGCGCGCTCTGTCGCTCTGCATGACTGGTTGCTGTCGCAGCGCGCTCTAAGTGCCCTGTAATTTGTGTATGCAAGGACTTCTGGTTTTTGCGTTCTTGCCGTCGCGCCCCTCTCGTTTTCGCTCCGCTATCAGCAGCGAATTTATCAGCGAGATCTGTAGCCGCCCTTTTGTGCCTTTGCTCTTGTCGCTGGATATGGCCTCTACCCAGGGCTTCTATTGTCGTGGCGGCGCTGCGTTTGCGCTCTAGCCCATTCTCCTCTCGAGCTCGGTGTCCCCGAAACACCCTCTGGACTTGTGTCGCGGCAAAGTCACGCCGACCGTCATGACCGCCGTATTTTTCATCAATTGCTTGCCGCCCCACCTCTGCTGCATGCTCTTGCAAGCTCTCAAGAAGTGTTCTTTGACGGGCGCCTCTGTATAGCCGCTGGGTTCCTACTGCAAAGGTATTCGCCTCTCGCGCACTAACATCCGCGAGGGCACTCGATCGCTCTGTTATCGCCTGACCCCGTCTCTCTTTCGCGGTTTTTTCATGGCGATCAAGATGCCGCTCTGCGGCATTGACCACAGGAGCGGCAAGGGTCCCGACTAAATCACTCACTTCTGACGCAAAGGGCGCTATAAAGTTCAGAGCCTCTCTCGCCCCTTTGCCTGCCGCCAACTCAGAATTTGCATCATGTAACTCGGCGCTTTTACTAAAGAACGCTTGCTCGTCCGAGTGGGCTGCCTGGCTCTGCGCTCTTCGCGCAGTCCGCGCGGCGTGGCCGTGAAGCAGTGACTCAGTCCCATTGAGGGTAGTTCTACCTGCAACAAGGCCCTGCCGAACTCCCTCGCTTATCCCAACCACTGGCAAAGCCATACCACCTGTAAGAATAGTGGCAGCGCCGGCGGCTACTTCAAAGGTTTCTACAACTTTCTCCGGTCCCGCAAGTGCGGACGACGTTTGCCCGGCAAACTGCCCATGCTTTGCCGTGTCGCCCCCTGCCCGAGTAACGTAATCTCGTCCGGTTGCCTCGGAGCGCCTTATACCCTCGACTTCAAAAGCTTTCTTTGCAGAAGCGTTCCTCAGGCCTTTGTCGACTCCAGCCTGGCTAGCTCGTTGGCGCAACGAACTCGCCTCAGCACGCGTATTTGCCGTAAGATTGGAGTATGTAGAGCGCCCCATTGCTTGGGGAATCGCATGATAAGCTCGGCGAAGTAGGTTGCGGTCAGCCCGCACGGCACTTCCCCTAGCAATTTCCAGCCTTTTTTCTTCATCGGTACCAACGGGCCTGCTTGGCCGCTTCTGATACCCAAAAAAACCCGCCATTTCACTGCCTACTTTCAAACCTGCGCGCACGCGTTGATTGAACGGTTATCGAACAACCCCAATTACGAAGAATAGCCCCTCGACACCTCGTCTGCCTCCAATTAGAAATCGGCAAAACGCTGTGATGGCGGGCTCTGAGCTGGCGTTACCACATAGCGACCGGATTGATGATCATTTGTACCGTGCCCTTAAGCTTGGCGTGACCTAACACGAACATGAATTCTTTGACGTCTTCCCGAGCGAGCCGCCCCGTGTCCATGGTTTCCAAAATGTAGATGCCGTTCTTTTTTAGCAGCGTGACATGTCCATAAAAGAGTTTATCGCCTTCGATGGCGGGTACCGCTTCCACACCCCAGGTATCTGCCCCCACTGCCATGGGGTTAAGCGAGGCGACGTAGGCTGCAGCTTCGTTGGTTAAACCGGGAATGGTGCTACCCCAGGTTTGCGGGTCGGCTTCGAGTTTCGCGTCAGTCCAACCGGTGTGGAACAAGATGACGTCTCCTTGGCTAAAGCGAATGTTCTGGCTCTTGGCCGCAGCTTTGACGTCTGACGAAGTGATGGGCTGACCACCCGTCATGGCATCCACACCAAAGTGCTCGGTCATGTCCAACAAAACCCCGCGGCCAATCAGGGGCGGCACGTTGTGCAAACTCAGCTTGGTGACACCGGTAATTTGGGTAAAGTCCTCACCGCGATTGCAGTTGTAAAACTCACCTGCCTCGCCTAGGTGCGATAACCCATCCAACTGGGGGCCGGTGCCAAGCCACATCTGCACGACGTCATCGTTGTAGCTCATATGCCAACCGTAGGCCGGCGTCGTATCCCGACCAAACTCTTGGCCTGGCTGGACGATTTGCAACTGGGTATCTCGGGGCGGAAATGCGGGCATACCCGATTCGATGACGATACCGAGGCCGTGACTTTGCCCTTTTTTAATCAGCGATGCGGCTGCACTGACTTGGTCTGGGGTCACGTAATTGGCGGCTCCCAGTTCATCGTCAGCACCCCACTTCGAGGGTTGGCATTGGCTTTCTGCCTGAACGGTGCCGGCCACCCAAAGTAGCGAGAAAAGTATGAAATGGTGAAAGTTTTGCATGAGATCACTCCTGCTTAATTGTGTTTTGGTTACAGCCTTGAAACGGCAGCAGAAAACCTCTGAAATCGCCCACGGCTATGATCTGCTGTCTTTTTGGGTTGAGAATATCGCAAAGATGACTTTGGTTCCCAGCTTAGGCAGTTTGTTGCTGCCGGGCCTGTTTGGTATCCCAGCCGCGCTAAAAGCGGCAGTATCTGACGCGTTGTAAGCTAAATCACTTGAGGTAATGGCATGAGTCCGTGGGGCGATAAATTCAACCGCATCATGCCGCGCCTGTCTTACAAACGCCATATCTGCCAGCAACATTCAGCTTCCTGAATGACCTCCATCATGGGCTCGCTGATAGCGCGTCA
>JAQWIX010000089.1 GCA_029248675.1 Pseudomonadales bacterium
CCAGCTTTAGCGCAGCCCCTCTGGCGCCAAATCTCCGATAGACGCTTCTTCGGCCACATTTTCCGGCAAGCGCTGAGCCATACGAGTATTTTCGACCAGTCCCGGGGCGATGCAGTTAACGGCGACTTCTGGCGACATGGCCACAGCTAAGCACCGGGTTAAATGGTTTAGACCCGCCTTGCTGGAAGAATACGCAATACTGCTGCTACCCGGGCTGATGCCCCCTGCGGAGCTGATGTTGATGATGTGGCCACCGTTACCGGCTTTGAGCAGATTGGCTCCGGCTCGAGCGAGTAAAAACGGCGCCCGTAGATTCGTTTCTAGCACTCGGTCCCAAATATCTGCGTTGAGATCGTCCAAGCGTCGAAACGGTATGCCGATGTTCCAAGCGGCGTTATTTACCAGTACGTCGAGACGGCCGTGTTCTTCGGCGATGCTGTCCATGAGCGCCTCAATGGCTTCTGGATCTCTTTGGTCTAGCTGGATGGCTTGGGCGCTTCCGCCTGCCTCCTTGATGGCGTCGACGGTGGTTGCCGCAGCGTCTGCTGCGCCCACGTAGGTGCCAATGACGTGATAGCCGCTGGTGCCCAGGGCTTGGGCGATGGCACTGCCGATGTCGCCAGAGGCGCCAGTTACCAGTGCTACTGGTTGTGTCGTGTTCATAGTCTTGTCTCCCAACTGTTTTGTTATTTCCTCTGCCCGGGCAGAAGGAACTAATGCCTGATTCCCCAATGAACCAAAGTGTGGGCTAAATCGTGCCGTCGGGCTAATTCTGCGAACTGCGGTTTTTTTGTTTTGTGACTGGGGCTGAGCTAGGGTTTTGACGCAATCTTCGTATGGAGCATCTATGTCCTCACCGCTGCCGCTAACCAATATTCGGGTGATAGATCTTACCCAAGTATTCGCAGGACCCTATTGTACCTATCAGCTTGCCTTGCTTGGTGCTCAAGTCATCAAGATCGAACCGCCCGGAGGCGAAATGACTCGGCGCGGGGGCGCCTTGCCGGAATTGGCCAAGCAGGGGCTAGGCCTGAGTTTTTGTACCCAAAATGCGGAAAAAGACTGTTTAGAAATGGACCTGAAGAATCCTGATCAGGTGGCCAAGGTGCTGGAGCTTGCGGCCACAGCCGACGTCTTTGTGCAGAACTTTCGCCCCGGGGTCGCCCGGCGACTGGGATTTGGTGAGGACGTTCTCGCTAAGGTGAACCCGCGCTTGGTCTATTGTTCGATCTCAGCTTATGGCGATGTTGGGCCTGTCGGCCACCGGCCCGCCTATGATCACGTAGTGCAGGCCATGAGCGGTATCATGACCACCACTGGCACCGAGGAGATGGGTCCTGTGAAAGTCGGTGCGCCTTACATCGATTATGCCACCGGTCTCAATGCAGCCTTTGCGGTTATGGCTGGATTGCGCCAACGGGATTTGACCGGAGAGTTTCAGTATGTGGATGTCAGCATGTTGGATACGGCCCTGACTATGATGGCAAACAATACCGTGACCGTGGCTACTACGGGTAAAGACTTGCCAAAGCTAGGAAACGAGGCAGCCAGTCGGGCGCCGTCTTCGGGGTGCTTTTCAACTGCCTGTGGCGGATTGTTGATGCTGGCGGCCAATAACGAGCGTCAGTTTTCAGATCTGTGTGGAGTCTTAGGGCATCCCGAGTGGGCCGACGATCCGCGCTGGGCTAGTCCTTTGGTCCGAAGCCAGCACCAAGACGAGTTGCGCTCGCTTTTTGAGGCACTGTTTGCAACCAAGAGTGCTGCCGAATGGGAAACCATATTAGATGCCGCCGGAGTGCCGGCCAGCCGCGTGCGCAAACTCAGCGAAACCTTGGCTGAGGGACAGCCTCAAGCACGGGAACTGCTGCACACGTTGGCGGTAGGAGAGCAGGGCACGCAAGTGTCTTTACCAAGCGTTGGCTTCAAGTTGAACGGTGAAAGTCCAAGGCCGACAAAACCCCCGCGACCGGTTGGTGCTGACAACCCGACTTGGCTGAAGAGCTAGGACCCGTTTTAGCCTTGGTTTCGTTGGTCTAGCGACCAACGTCCTGAAGCAGGTCCAGCGGCCAAGGCCAACAGTCCGGCCATGATGGCCAGGTTCTTCACAAAATTCTGGGTTTCGTGTTGCTGGCTTAGGCCTTCGTAAACATTCCAAAAATCGTGCATGAAAACATTGATGACCAAGGTCATCCCCGCCAGCATCAATGCGGTGGCACGAATCTGCCAGCCTGCGATCAGAGCAGCGCCACCGCCGAGTTGCAGCACAATGGTAATGGGCAGGAGGGCTGCAACTGCAGGGACACCATGCACTTCCATGTATTGGATCGTGCCTTCGAAACCGGTGATTTTGGAAATGCCGGGTAGTAAAAAATACAGACCGAGCAAGATACGTCCGGTGACGCCGATCAGTGGTTGTATGGGCGCAAGTCGGTTTTCCATGGTGGTTCCCTTAGTTAGGTCGCAAAGGCTCTAGCCTACTTCCAGCCAGCCCGGTCATAAACCCGTACGGCTTCGGCTTGGCGTTGGCCAAGAACCACGGCATTGATCTGATCCTCTTTGTACTCTCCGAGCTTGGCAACGGGGCCAGAGGTTGGGCCGACAATGGGATACTCATTGTTGCCTTCAGCGAAAAGCCTTTGCGCAAAGTCACTGGTCAGGTATTCCAAGAATCGAACCGCATTGTCCTTATTTGGGGCGTAGCGCGTGATTCCCGCACCGCTGATGTTGACGTGGGCACCACGATCCTCCTGATTTGGGAAGATTACCGTGAGCGCATCGCTGATGGCGTTTTTGGCTGGATCGTCGGATCCGACCAGCCGGCCTAAGTAGTAGGTGTTGGCGACGGTGACAGCGCACTCTCCGGAGGCAACCGCCTTGAGTTGGGCGGTATCGTTGCCTTGTGGCTTACGCGCAAAGTTAGCAACCACGCCTGCAGCCCAAACTTCGGCACTTTTCTCGTTGCCGGCCTCAATGATGGAACTCATCAACGACAGGTTGTAGATGTTTGATGAGCTGCGCATGCACACCGTACCGGTGAGTGCCGGATGAGCAAGATCCTCATAGCGGCTAACCGGTATTGGCAGCCCCGCGGCCTTGTTAATGGCGATGACTCGCACACGCTTTGATAGGCCAAACCACAGCTTGTTTGGATCCTGCAAGTTCGCGGGGACCCGGTTTGCCAGCACCTCGCTTTGAGTAGGCTGAAAAATACCTCGTTGGCTGGCACGCCATAGCCTGCCGGCATCTACGGTTATCAGTATGTCGGCAGGGCTGAATTCGCCCTCGTTTGCGATCCGTTCAATCAGCGCGTCACTCTTGCCCTCAATTAGGTTCACCTTGATTCCCGTTTGGCGAGTAAATTCCTGGTACAGGGCCATATCGGTGTCGTAGTGACGAGCGGAATAAACATTAACGACCTCTTCTGAGGAGGCTGCCTGGGGCAACGCAAAATTCATCATCAGGCAAAGACAGAGCGCCATGCGCGAAGGTAGGCGATAGCGTGAGTGCTGTTGGGGGCGTGAGCGCATGGCAGGCCTTAAATGAGAATGATTATCAATTATAGGCAGTAGCCTTCGCATTGGTAAAGCTAAGATTCACCGGCGTTCCCGCTACGAGATTTTGTTCTGGCGCGGATGGCAAGTTCACCCGCAGTTTCGCGTCTCCTTCCCTTATCAGACCGGACCAGTGTTGGCCATCGAATCGAACATCTTCTATCGAGCATTGACCTTGGTCATAGCTGACGCCAATTTCGCTGCTACGCAGGCCCAAGGCGATTTTTTGTCCGTCGATTTTTGCCGGTGGATTTCGCAAGTTCTGCCATGGCAGTTCGCCAAAATCGGTGACAACTTGGTCGCCTTGAATAACGCCCTGTATGGTTTGTAAACCGGCGATGGTCTCTGCCACGAATGGATGGGTCGGATTTCGCCACAGTTCGTATGGGGTGCCCATTTGTACTGCAACGCCATCGCTGAGGACCAAAATCTTGTCCGCCATAGCCATGGCTTCTTCTGGGTCGTGGGTGACCATGATCGTTGTCGTGGCTGAAGACCTCAGACGCCCTCTGGCGTCTTCCCGCAGTTGACGCCGCAGGGGGGTGTCCACGCTGGCAAAGGGTTCATCCAACAGCATGATCCCCGGCTTGGTCGCCAAGGCTCTGATCAGGGCAATGCGCTGTTGCTGACCGCCAGACAAGGTGTGCGGATAGCGTTGGGCCAATTCCGATAGGCCGACGCTTGCCAGCTGCTGGGCCACTTCTTGGCTGCGCGTGCCCGAGTCTAGGTGGTCCAGACCGAAGCCTACGTTTTCCGCAACGGTCAAATGCGGAAACAGCGCATGGTCTTGAAAGACCAACCCAACCGGTCGCAGTTCTGGTGGTGGGCAGTGATCTGGTCCAGCCATTGGCTGGCCATCGAAAAAAAGCGCCCCCTGCTGCAGCGGCTCAAGTCCTGCGATGATCCTGAGCAGCGTACTTTTGCCACTGCCAGAAGCTCCGATAATGCAGAGAATTTCTCCTGCCTCAAGGTCGAGGGAAATGTCGCTTAGCACGCGATGGTGACCAAAGCGGTGGCTAATGTCCTTTAATTGGATGCTCATACAAGATATGCCGTTTGTTTAAACCAGATAGTGCCCGATGACTCTGCCCAAGCCTAAGATTCGTTTTAGACGGGGGAGTATTGAAGCATGCTTTTATTCTCGCTTTGTCTGTCTGCTGGCAGGATGGGCCGGTATAGTGCCGCGATGTTTTCTAAGCGCACCAATTCTATCGTTTGGCCCTTGGGAGCACTACTGATCGCTGTGCCGGTGTGTCTTCCAATCCTAACGCTGATCTTTTCAGCCTTCGCCCCCGAGAGCGAAAGCTGGGTGCACCTGCGCGAGACAGTGCTTAGCGATTATATGATCAACACGGTCTTGCTCATGGTGCTGGTGGCGTTGCTCGCAGGTTCTATGGGCGTGCTGACTGCATGGCTGACCGTGCGCTATGAATTTCCCTTACGCTGCTGGCTGGTGCCTGCGCTGGCGTTACCGCTGGCAGCTCCGGCCTATGTGGTCGGATACGTTTATGCGGATCTGCTGGAGTTCTCCGGGCCGCTGCAAAATCAGCTGCGAGAATTGCTGCACCTAGCGTCAGATGCCGCAATATTACCCAATGTTCGCAGCCTGCCAGGGGCGGCAATCGTCATCAGTTTGGTTTTATACCCCTATGTTTATTTGTTAGCGCGAGGCAGCTTTGTGCAACAATCCAGCGCGCTGCATGAGGCGGCTCGCACCTTAGGAGCCACCGGGTCCCGGCTGTTTACTCGCATTGCTTTACCCGTGGCTTGGCCGGCCGTTGCCGGAGGTTTGGCCTTGGTGCTGATGGAAACCGTCGCCGACTTCGGTGTAGTAGAGCACTACGGCGTGCCAACTCTGACAACAGGGATATTCCGCACATGGTTTGCCATGGGGGAATCCGCTGCGGCTCTGCAGTTAGCGGGCTGGCTCTTTATCGTGGTGTGCCTTTTGGTTTTAGGGGAGCACTTCGCTCGTCGCGGGCAGCACTTTAATCCCTTGGGTCGTCAGGTTGAGTCTCAACGACAGGTGCCGAGCCTCGGAAAGGGTTGGCTCATTAGTCTGCTCTGCCTGTTGCCGGTGCTTTTCGGATTGTTAGTGCCAGTATTTGCTCTCGTTATTATGAGCGTCCCTCAAATCGGGGAGGCCCAGCTGTCAGATCTCGCGGAACTAATCGGCAACAGCGTTTGGGTGGCTGCTGTAGCAGCCTTCTTGTGCTCTGGGTTCGCGCTGTGGCTTGCCTACGCCGAGCGCTTGAATTCTGGTGTGCTGATGAAGATAGGCGTACGAGTGGCCACTTTAGGTTACGCGGTGCCGGGTTTGGTGCTGGCCGTGGCGTTAATGGTGCCGCTGACAACCTTCGATAAGGCGCTGGCGGTGCTTCTTCGGGATCAGCTGGCTTGGCAGCCAGGATTGCTGATCACCGGCAGCATCGCATCTCTCGTCATCGTTTATGTGGCGCGATTTTTGACCGTAGCCTTTAATGGCACACAGGCAGGATTGGTCCAAGTGCACCCGCAGCTTGATGCGGCTGCGCGAAGCTTGGGAGCGACGCCAGGGCGAGTTTTGGGGCGCATCCACTGGCCGCTGTTACGGCCCGCATTATTTATTGGCTTTCTATTGGTCTTCATCGACGTGATGAAAGAG
>JAQWIX010000068.1 GCA_029248675.1 Pseudomonadales bacterium
GAGGCACTGGAATTTTCTCACAGTTTACAAAGCCAAATCGGCGGCCAGCTGGAGGCACGCTTAATGATTGCGGGATTTTATGAGGATCGTTGGGATACCCAAGCCACCCCGTTAAATGATTATATGCCTACCTCCATGGCAACTCTGGCCATCAAGCCCGAGTAAACTGTTGCGGCAATGAAACGAAACCACAAAGCAAAACACAAAAAGGACAACCAATGGACTTAGGCCTGAAGAACAAAAACATCATCGTTACTGGTGGCACCCGAGGCATAGGTTTGGCTGCGGCGGCGGCCTGTGCCGCGGAAGGCGCCAATATCTCCATCTGCGGCCGTACCCAAGAGAGCTTAGATCAGGCCACGACCAGTCTTGCCGTTCACGGTACTCAGATTCACGGTGCCATATGCGATGTTGCCGATGCCGAGCAAATAAAAACCTACATTGCGGCAGCGGAACAAGCCTTGGGCGGCATTGACGGCTTGGTCAACAACCCCAGCGGCTTTGGCAACAGTGACGATGAGGACAGCTGGGCAAGAGGCATGGATATCGATGTCATGGGTGTGGTTCGCTGCACGTGGGCGGCTACCGACGCACTGAAGGCCAGCAAGGGAGCCATCGTCAACGTATCGTCCATCTCCGGCATTGGCGCTTCCGCAGGCTCAGCGGCTTACGGGGCGGTAAAGGCTGCAGTGATTCAAATGACTCAAACCCATGCAAAAAACATGGCCGGCGACCATATTCGAGTGAACTGTGTTGCTCCCGGCTCCATCGAATTTCCAGGAGGCGTATGGGACCAGGCGAAACAACACGCACCTGCAATGTATAACGGTGCCCTTGCCAGCATCCCCTTTGGACGTATGGGCGAGCCGGAAGAAGTCGGCGAGGTCATCGCGTTTTTGCTGTCTGCCCGGGCCTATTGGGTCACCGGTCAAACGGTGTCGATCGATGGCGGACAAAACCTTTAGCGGGGTGACCCCACTCCTGTAGACAGTGCCTAGCCCTAAATTCGCCAGACACTCTGGGGTTAGCGCTGGGAGGCTAACCCTTGCGGGGCGGCCATAGCATGAGCATGGGTGTACGCTTCATATAGTCCTGATACTCCGGATCCGCACCCCAACGCTTGTTGCCGCGGCCTTCTAACATGCGAACACCACTAATGGCGGTGAGCAAAACCACGACCCAAATAATCGACAACAACAAATACAGTTGGTTGCCCTGCAACGTTGGGATGGCGATCACGGCGATACCCGCCCAAAGTAAAATCTCGCCGAAGTAATTAGGGTGCCGTGACCAAGCCCAGAGGCCGGTGGTGATAAACGCATCGGCATTGGCAGGGTCTGCCCGAAAAGCGGTCTTCTGTCTGTCGGCTATCACCTCAATCGCAAATCCCGCTATCCACATACCAAGACCGATGTAGAACGCCAGCTCCGGCGCAACCTTTTGGCCGGAGGTAATGGCCCCCAAGCCTGCGCTTACGGTGACGAACACCCAAGCCCCTTGCAAAGTCCAAGTCATAAAAAAAGTGGGGAAAGAAACCTTGATGCTCCGAAAGCGACGATCTTCACCGGCCTTTTGAATCCGGAAAAACAGGAACGGACCCAGCCGCAAAGCCCAGATCAGCACTAAACCAACGATGACCAAGGATCGGGTATCAAAAGCCTCACTGAGATAACAGGCCGCCAGCACCAAAACGATGTAGGTTAAACTACCTGTGAGGTCAAAGTAGTGCTCGGTTTGAGCGAACCAAGCGTGGATGAAAATCAGCCACTGAACGGCAAAGGCAAACACGCCGCACCACACAAACACAGATAGACCGTCGTACAAAACGCCCTGATCTGCTCCTGCCCAGGCCACGGCACAGGCTAACAAGACCCCGCCGATGCTGCCCAAAATCCCAATAACCCACGTTTGCATACTTCCTCCCCATGCACTTGTGACCGCTCTTTTACTCAATCCAAAGCTTACTCGGTTCAAGGCTCACTCGGATCAAGACTTAATCGGGCCAAGACGCTCCGGCGGTGCCTTCTTGCCACTGAGAGTGCTTGGCCATCACCCCCAAAAACAGCGGATCAGACAACCATCGATCCAGCCACTGACGCAAACGCTGGCGCGGCTGACTATCAAACCACTGGCGATCCACCGAAGCAAATTGACGCACAAAGGGCATGACAGCCAAGTCAAAAAATTGCGGGCTGTCTCCTAACAAAAATTGACCACCTTCGAGCCGCTGTTCAAGGTCGTCCAAGCAAACCGCCGCTAGATCACGATAATGGGCTTGAGAGAACGAGTCTTCAGGACGGTGATATTTATAAGCATCAAGATGCGGCTTGAAACTGGCATCAAAGGTTGTCGCTAACCTCAGCTGTTCTTGGCAGGAGCCCAGCGCAAACCAAGAGCTTTGCTCCGGCAGCGCCCACCTCATGATGTCCAAGCTTTCATCGATGACCACACCGCCATCTGTTTGCAGCACAGGAACGGTACCTTTTGGCGACAAGGACAACATGCTGGGCGGCTTATCGCGCAGCAGTACTTCGCGCAGCTCAACCTGGATACCTTGAGCTTTTAACGCCATGCGCGCGCGCATGGCGTAGGGGCAACGCCTAAAACTGTATAAAACGGTCACGCCAGATTCATCCCAAACAGGTCCCTTAGGACTGGCCTTGAATCTCTGGCAGGCTGGCAATGTTCTGCGCCCAAGGCACCTTAGACTGACACCACACCTGAACCTGCGGTGTTAGTTGAGCGACCTCCTGCAGAAGTCCTGTACGTATGCCAAGCATGCGCTGACCCAAGGGCACATCTTCAACAACCGATGTCGCGTAGATATGCGAACCACAGTTGGCGCAAAAACACAGCTCTCGTCGATTACCGCTGTCGCCCACTTTGAAGTAGGGTTTGGGTTCCCCTTGCAACAAGTTAAAGGTCGCTTCCTTCACTTGGACGATGCTGCGATACGGACCACCGGACATGATCTGACAATCTGTGCAATGACAGATTACCGATCGGTCGGGATCCGCTTGAGCTTCAAAAACAATATCGCCGCAGTGACAACTACCGTGGATGGTCATAAGTTCGGACATAGCTGGACTCTCGTTGTCGCCATAAGACCCTTACTGTCAAGGATGCCGGCACCGGTATCAAGAGACTTCAAAAACAAACAACACCGCCACGGACTCGTTGGCTATCGCCACATGTTGCAGACCAAGGTATCGTAAAACCAGAGGAGGTACTCGCTTGGCGGGTACCGGGCAAACAACACATGGAAAACGAGGGAACCAAAATGATTCGCACCACGACGATTTTCGCATTGTTACTAAGCATGAGCATAACCACTTGGGCAGACGAGCGTACCGAGAAAGCTATTGAAGCTCGACAGGGCTTGCTATTGGTCATGGCCCAGTACTTTGGTCCCATCGTTGGTATGGCCAAGGGACAAATCCCCTTTGATGCGGCCGTTATTGAGAGCAATGCCGGTAAAATTGCGACTCTTGCGCCAATGCTTCCCGATGTCTTTGCCATGGACACCAGTGCAAGCGGCATTGAAACCGAGGCAAAAGCCGAGATTTGGGCTAACGTCGTGGACTTCGGCGCCAAGGCCGCTACCACAGCGGAACGGGCGGAAGCTTTGGCCGTAGCTGCGACTCAAGGCAAAGGGGCCACCATGAAGGCAATCGGCGCACTGGGCGGATCCTGTAAGAGTTGCCACGACAACTACCGCCAAAAGAAATAACCGCAGGCGATGGAATCAAACCAGCGCCTCCAACTGATTTGGGATTTGCCGCTAAGATTGTGGCACTGGGCGCTGGTAGTTTGTCTGACGGGGTCTTGGATCACTGCCGAAGCCGGATTCGACTGGACAACGACCCATTTCTACTTTGGTTATAGCGCGCTGGCGTTGGTGATTTTCCGATTAGGTTGGGGCTTCGCCGGCACCCTGCATTCGCGCTACGGCTCTTTTCTGTCCTCGCCGCGAGCCGTCACTGGCTACCTATTTAAATCGGAAAAACCCAGTGGCTATGCCGGTCACAATCCGCTTGGCGGCTGGGCTAGCGTGATCATCGTGATCGCCATTGCTCTGCAAGCGGCGACAGGCCTCTTCATAAGCGACGATATCTTTTATGCCGGCCCATACAACAGTGTCATCAGTCCCAGCACCGCGGATTGGTTGGCAGGCTGGCACCATCGTATTTTCACCTTGATCCAAGTTCTCGTTGTCTTCCACCTACTGGCGGTGAGTTGGCATACGTGGGGACGCAAAGAGCACCTGATTCAGGCGATGTTTCACGGTAAGAAACCGCTAGCGGCGACAAACCAAGGGATCCACGGCCATCGGGCATGGCGAGCGATTTTGCTAGCGGCGCTGGCTGCGCTAATCGTTGCCGCTGGGGTGTATTTTGCGCCGGTACCGGAATACGACTTTTACTGATTCAGCAGGAAATGTTGCAGTGCCGTGAGATCGGGGAAACGGTAACGCGCTCGCTCAAAATTCTGGGTAGCGGTAAAAGGATGGTAAATCGCAGCACAGTCGATCCCTGCCGCCACAGCGGAGCGCAGCCCGCGTTCTGAATCCTCGATCACTAGAGCCTGTGAGGGGTCAATACCAAATCGGGCCAATGCCAAGAGATAGGGTTCAGGGTCTGGCTTGCTGTTGGTATAGCTGGAGCGTTTGAGTACGAAATCCATGTGGCGCACCACATCCGGTGTATCCGATGTCCTTGGCTCGCCAGCCAAACCATGGATTAAGTCAAAATCTTCATCACGAGAGGTAGTTACGATGGCCATGCTGAAATGGGCAGCCAGCTCGGCAACCACTGCCTCGGCACGCTCAATCCTAATCGGCGTTGATCCCAGCAACTCTTGATAGCGTCTATCCCGAGCGCCACGCAATCGATCGATCGCTGGCTCGTCACAACCCGCTTGCCGAGCCAGTATCCAAGGGTCTGCGCCAACGGCCATATTTAGAATGTAGTCAGCTTCAGCGAGCGCTATGTCCAAGGTCGCCAGCTGCTCCTGAATAGCCCGCAAATACAGGGGCTCGGTGTTGACCAAGACGCCATCGTGATCGAAAAGCAGATGGGTGTAGCCCACGACTTAGGTTGCTCTCAAGCCACTTTATAACGATCAATCTGAATGTCTTCTTCACCGATGTCGGAATAGTTGTCGGTTACACGACCACGAATGTATTCCTGCCACGAAAACGCACGATAGCGAGGTGTTTCTTCTCCAGCCAACCAAGGCTCTACCAAGGCATCTACTTTCGGTTGGTAGAAAAAAGGAATGCTAAAACGCCCATTTGGACTGGTTATAGGTACCACTCGATGCACACCGGCGGTGCAACGGTCATTGGTCCAAACCTGCAATATGTCGCCGATGTTCACCACAATGGTTCCAGCGCTGGGGGGCACATCAATCCAGCCGTGACTGCGGCTGCGCGCCTGCAAACCGCCACAGTCATCTTGAAGCAACAAGGTAATGGCACCAGGGTCCGTGTGGTGATGCAAGGCCATGTCCCCCAAGGGCGTGACTGACCCGCGTTCGCTGGCCGGCACTGGATCCTTGGCGGGATAATGATTCAACCGCGCGGCGCTGGTATGCGCTGCACCGAAACCCGTTTCCATGGTGGTTGCGACCACATCAGCAGGCAATCCAAGCGCGGCAAGAACCATACCCATGGTTGCTTCAGACAAATCTGTGAACGCTGCGAAAAACTCAGTCAAAGCGGGACGAAAGGTTGCTGGCTGCACGGGCCAGCGCGTGTGCCGCAAAGGATTCTTGGAAATATGCCCCCCGGCTTTGAAATCAAAAACCTCTTTTTGATCCCGGCGTTGCTTGGTCAGCTCTCGGTCGTAGTATCCCAACGGATTTTCGGCGTCACGGTAAACCGCCACCTTTTGCTCCCGAGGCATAGCAAAAAATTCCTCAGCCGCAGCGAAAACATCGTTTACCTGTGTTTCGCAACCATGATTGCTGAGCAGGAAAAAACCGTGGTCCTCGCAGGCCTCTACCAAGGCCTCTTGATCTATGGCGGCCAGCCCTCCGGCTTTGAAGGCCTTGAAATCGATTACTGGAATACTCTGCATTGGATTCTCCTCCTTTCGGCTCCACGGCCCGCGATGTTACGAAGTTCTGCGTCGAATGCACAATCGAGAAACCGCCGCTGTGCCGTCGGTGCCATCGTCTTTGGTTTCTTTGACGAGGCCTTCAAACTGATCGACAACGTCAAATTCAATACCCGTCTGGCGGAGCTGTACAAGTACCTCGCCAGGAGCGACTCGAAAACGCTGGCTTGTAGGCCCCACCAAGGCTTCGGTTTGCGGCCAACGCATGTGTTCTTCTATTACCAATAGTCCGTCGGCATCCAATCCTTGTAGCAAGTGCGGGAAAAGTTCTGGCGCCACAAAACGAATCATTACTATCAGCGAATAAGCGCGCATTTTAAATGGGGTGCGCACGTGAGCTAAGTCCCGGCATTGCCAATTGATCCGCATGCCAAGGTTTAAAGCGAGGTTAGCCCCTTGGGCAATGGCAACAGGAGCCACATCTACGGCATCGACGCGATAGCCCTGATCCGCAAGAAACAGGCTATTGCGCCCGCGACCGCAGGCGACGTCCAAAGCACTGCCTGTACCGGCAATTACACCGGCATCCACTAGCTGCTTTAGATAGGCAGCCGGCCAATAGCGAGCGGAATATGCGCCCTCACGATAGCGCAAGTCCCAGCGCTGACGATCGGAAATCTGCGAATGCTTCGTTAACTTGGAGGTCATGCAACAACTGTAACCTAGCCACGCACCGGAAACATGGTTTACCCAAAAACCTACGGATTTGTGAATTGTTACAGTTGCATGCGCGAATAGGAGCCGCTAGCGTTAGCGCCCCTTCAAAACGGGCCTTCATTAGTGGAATCCAGCGACGACCATAAACGCATCGACCGAGCCGCCATTTGGCTGTCCGGGCTGTGTTTGGTTCACTGTTTGGCCGTACCGCTAGCGTTTTTGCTGGCACCATCACTCTCCGCTTGGTTGGACGCGACTGAAACGCAAACTCACTGGATTCTTTTTGGTTTAGCGGTGCCGATTAGCGGGGTAGCGCTGTATCGGGGCTATCGACGAGAGCCTAATTTTCTGACGATTTCTTTGGGGTTGGGCGGGCTTTTGCTGATGCTTTTAGGCGTGGCCCATCTATTTGGCGAAGAGCTGGAAATCGCCCTGACCACTGCTGGCGTGATCTTGGTGATGCTCGCTCATTTGAGGAATCTTCACGCTGGACACGAGCACCAAGCCAGCCGCTCTTAGAGAAAGCGACCCGCGCACAGGAAGTGCGCGGGCTTTGCTTGTGAACGCTTTAACTACCAGCCGTAATAAGACTTTTGGTTAAAACACGTGGCGCTTTGTAAATTCACTGGTGAATCTTCCGTCACGCTAACATTCCATACATTGGTTGCTTCTGGAATGCGCGTTGCGCCAACGCCGAGCTGGTCGTTGAAGTACGCAGCGTAGGCATTGTAGTAAGACGCTCGCTGGGGCGGTCCACCATGCCATCTCGCAGCTCGATGACATTCCAGCCCACCGTTTACGATGTTGATCACCGTACCGACACGATAGGCAAAGACTTCAGGATCTGTTGTATCACCATCAGCTGTGGCCGGTTCATAGCAGCTGTCGGTTTGGGGCAGACCCAAGTCTTGGGTACTCTGAGAGATATTGCTGACTTCGCCAAGGACCACATCTTGGGAGGCAGGCTTCGCACCTTGTGGCGTCATCCAAAACCAAATGCCGGAAAGAATGGATAGCGCCCCGTTTTCGGCAACCAAATTCGGAAACCGGAGTAGCGTATCTCGCTCTGTTATCAAATCGGCGAACAACCCGTTGTCATAGAGCCAATGGTTGAATGCTCCGTAATTGTAATTCCAAGACAGCTGAATCACGCCGCGACCATAGTAAGATCGCCCCGGTGCAGGCGGGTACACAGTAGAGCCTGTGTCAACGTAGTTTATCGCGGCGCTCTTACCGGTCGCAGAGTCTGTGGAATAACCCACCTCCTCAACCCAATACAACCCACCTTTCCAAGCCGTAATGGACTCGCCAGCAATTTCGTAGTTTTCTATCCAAGGCGAACTCGCCGTGGCCCAAGAACCTGACGTTTCCCGCGAAGATTTTGCCCAAAAGATCAAAAACTCCTCTGCCTGCTGTTTGACAGTACCCTGATTTAAGAACTGTTTGTAACCGTTAACCTCTGCCCAAGCGTTATAGGCAAGAGTGGCGCGAATAAACGCATTCAAGTCGAAGGTATCGGTACTGCCATCCGGATTCGCGAAGGGCTCGGAGTTCCGCGTACCCCCACCGGCTGTCGGCGCCACGTACCTGCCAGAGCGCAAGGGAAACATCCAATTCCAATGCTCATTGGTGACCTGCCGAAGAAACTCGTAGCCTTCAGAGGGCAATTCCACAGGCACGGCCGGTGCTGGAACGGGCTCATCGTCCATCGCAACGGGCACAACCGGTGGCACTACGGGTGTCACTAAATTATCCGTCGTGTCGCTAGCCCCTTCTGTTGCCGCCATATCGGAATCGTCACCTTCTTCGGTGACGACAATAGGCGCTGGCATCTTATCAATTCCTCCGCTACCGCCGGCACCGCTTTCGCTGCCTGAGTCTGGCGACGTAATGGCTTGAGCTGGACAAGGATCCACTTCTTCCCAAGGAGAATCCCAAATATTGGTCAGCTCGCTAGCTGGGACAGGCTCATCACCCTGTGTCCACCAATTAGCTTGGTAGCAAACGTTATCCATTTGAACGACTGATCGAGCAATGAAAACGCCCTCGGCCGCCCACTGGGGTATCGCCTCTGATGGGGTGCTTGATCCAGAACCACCGTCGCTATCACCGCTATCACCGCTATCACCGCTATCAGCGTCATCGTCCGTGTTTGCCTCAACCATTTGATTGGGGTCAATGATCGTCTCTGTCTCTCCACAGCCCACAATTTCCCAAGGCGAACCGTCGCTCGTTGGTATTTGGCCGCGAGTCCACCATTTCGCCCGATAACAGACGGACTCAGTGGCAACGATGTTTCCACCAGTATATGCGGCTTCTAGGTGCCATTGAGGATTACTTTCAATGTCGCCGGTAGTGTCT
Source organism: Pseudomonadales bacterium (assembly GCA_029248675.1). Lineage (GTDB taxonomy): Bacteria > Pseudomonadota > Gammaproteobacteria > Pseudomonadales > Azotimanducaceae > UBA4421. The sequence continues at coordinate 9,138 of JAQWIX010000068.1, forward strand.
CCAGCATTAGCCAGAAGCAGCGTCGGCCCCTCTTTCACCCAGCCTGTTGAGCCGGGATAAAAGGTTGGGGCAATGCCTGGATTTATGTACCAAGAGTTAGTGAAAATCGCGCCTCGCAACACACCATCATCATCTTCTTCCGTATAAGACACGCGTGTTCCGGGTGTGGGGTAGGCAGCAGTAACATCATAGGGGTCCGCGTTCGCAATAGAACCTGTCGCTGCTAAAGCCTGGGGGGACATGCCAGCTAACACCAACACAACCAACGCTAGCGCTCGTCGTTTCATTGATGTTAATGAGGGTAGAAAAGAAAAATTGCAGCTCATGGGGTATCTCCTGCTAGGGCGGCACCCATGGCGTTGTAGTTCTCGATGGCTTGGTTGTACTTGTCTACGTCAACGAAGTTTTCGCCGGCAAAATTCTCGTTTGCCGTTACCGCCAATCCTGGCGCTGTTACAGGCAGGACTGTATTACCGCCTCCGGGGTTAGGATCAGGGTTGGGAGGTTCATTGCCTCCGCTACCGCCTCCGCAACCGGCAATAGAAAAGGTTAACATCACCGCTACAATCGAGCCGAAGAGTGACGATCTACCGACGCAGGCCACTGGGCAATCTAACGATCGTGCTGACGAATGCTGGTTCATATGCTGCTCCTCATTATTGGTACAGATGTGTTTTGAAAGAACACAAATTCACGAAACCAAATTCAGTTCATTGGTGTGCGTTCGCTGAGTGGCGGTCACGCCCATCAGCAAAGAACGGCGGAAGTAAGGATCATCTTGGCAGTTGACGAAAGAACTAAGGGGGCTTGATGATCGAATCTGTGAGCGACTAATCAGTTTTTAAGACGTTTCTTAGTCCACAGACGCTGTCGAGAAACATGAAGCTTGTAAAAAAATCGCAAAGGACGGGTTAATCTGAAGGCTGGCCTTTGGGCTATAGTAGAGGTCACCAACCCGCGTGAAGCCTTGGATTTAGCAGCAGGGCACACTGCTGGGACGAGCAGGTTGTTACCTCAACCTGCTCTGGCAACTGGGTACCCACATCGCGCTCCGGCACGACAGAATGGAAGCAAAGAGAAGATCATGAAGTACGACAATATTCTGCAAACCATTGGCAACACACCAATCGTTAAACTCAATCGCATCGCACCCGACCACGTCGACATGTACGTAAAAGTAGAGTCCTTCAATCCCATGGCCTCGGTGAAAGATCGCCTAGCTTACGCCATTATCAAAGATGCCCGTGACAGCGGCGCCCTGAAGCCTGGACAAACCGTTATCGAGGCAACCAGCGGCAACACCGGCATCGCCCTTGCCATGGTCTGTGCGGTGATGGGCCACCCTTTTGTGGCTACCATGGTAGAGACCTTCTCCATTGAGCGGCGAAAAGTCATGCGCGCCTTGGGTGCCAAGGTCATTTTGACCCCAGCAGCGGAAAGGGGCTCGGGCATGGTCGCGCGAGCCGAGGCTCTGGCCGAAGAACATGGCTGGTTTTTGGCCCGCCAGTTTCAGAACCCAGCCAACCCTGCTTACCACGCAAGCACCACAGGACCCGAAATCTTGCAGGACTTCGCTGGAGAGCGACTGGACTATTGGGTCACCGGTTGGGGAACCGGCGGCACATTGTCCGGCACCGGGCGCACACTGAAGGCTGCCCGACCGGGAATACAAATCGTAGCCGCGGAGCCGGAACAAGCGGCCTTGCTGTCCGGCGGCGAATGGTCGCCTCACAAGATTCAGGGCTGGACCCCAGATTTCATACCCGAGGTTCTAGATCAGGGCATGGCCGACCATGTCGTGCCGGTAAACGAGGACGAGTCCATAGCCTGCGCCCTGCGCTTGGGCCGTGAAGAAGGTATTTTTGTGGGTATTTCAGCTGGAGGAACCCTCAGTGCATCGCTGAAGATGGCAGAGCAAGCGGAACCTGGAAGCGTCATGGTCACCATGCTGGCGGACACCGCCGAGCGCTACATTTCAACGCCCCTGTTTGCCAGCATCAACGAAGGCTCGGACGACGATTGGTTAGCTCAGCAATAACTGGACTCTTAAGTAGGCAGTCGCAGTCTGGTCGCGATAGCCGATGTGGTTCGAGTTAAATTTCGGCGGGCCAGAAAGCGCTGACGCGCTGCTGGATCCGGCTCTCTTGATGTTTCCCACGATGCGAAATCCGGATACCAGGTCAAAAGGCTCAGCACACTTTCTTGGTCTTCAGGTGCGGGATCTGCGGGCGCAAAAAGCCCCATTGGTTGAGCGCTGAAACTATCTGCACCTTCAAAGGTTTTCCATGCCGCAGATGACAACTCAACGGCCTCGTCGATGGCCCTTGTGGGCAGCCAAAAATCACGAAAGACATAGATTCCGGGACGGTAAAGGGGCATAGCGCTTTGAGGCCGAACCGTTGGTCGCAACAACTGTTGGGATGCCGCTTGGCACCCCGCTGGCTCTTGCCACCTGTCTACGGGTTTTGAATGTGTGGTCATTACCATCAGTTGGTTTGCCGCCAAACCAAAAAGTCCATGCCATATACCCCAGATCGCCGTGTCTTCTTGTTCTGCCATCGCTTGGCGAACATCGGCTTCCGGCTTATCCAAGCTTTGTGTGGCAAAGCTCAGCACCCGGCGTATAAACAACAGATCACCCATTCTCGTCTCCCAAACCTGAAGCGCTGATCGTCTTGTAACTGGCTCCAATCACCGCAGCATGGCGGGATAATCCAACTCAGCGCCCCACAATACCTGAGCGACACTGGCGTACCGGGACTCGTTTACAAAGCCGTGATGCCGCAGCGTCTCCATGTCTCGGTTGATGCGATCTAGCGGATGGCCTTGTTCCGTCATCGTCGTGCCGGCCACATTGCCCATCAAGCGCACCACTTCTGCCGCAGTTTGCACAGCGTGCGTTCCGGCAAGATACAAGTCCGCGCGATGCTCCGCTGTCGCCTCTTTGCCTTCAACAGCCCGCTGCCACGTAGCTTCTAGCGCCGTGTAAAACATCAATCGAGAAGAGCGATACAGGGCCACCGCCCGGCCAAAATGCCCTTGAGCCATGTGTTTTTCAGTGAGCTTCCCTGCCCCACCCCCTGGAGCCTTTGTTTTCACCAAGGCAGCAACCTGATCAATAGCCTGCTTTGCTAAGCTAATGGCAACAGGCACGTAGGTCGCGAAGACGATGCGCGAAGGGCATTGGTATAGCGGCCCCTGATAGTAATGGTTAAACGGTGTGTCGGGTTGAGCAGGCGGAACTACCTGCAACGAAGGGACGACAACGTGATCGATCAAGACATCGTTGCTGCCCGAACCGCGCATACCCAAGGTGTTCCAGTTGTTCTGTATTTGGCAATCTTGAAGACGAATCACCGCGTTGTGCATTTCGCCATCCATCATCACTGGCGACATGATCCATTCGGCGAAGTTGCAGCCGCTCACAAACCGTTGAGTACCGGAGATCTCGACACCGTTTGCAACGCGCTTGCCGGTAAGTGGGGTGTGCCCACTGGCAGCCACCAATCTATCCGGATCGTCTCCCCAAAGCGTCTCGACCAGTTCTGCCGGCCATTTGGCGGCCATAAGTTTTGGTGCGTTAAACACCATAATGTGCCAAGCGGCAGCGGTGTCGCCGGAAGCAACTTCTTCACAAAAAGCGGCACAAGTCATTGGGGTGACTTCGTCACCGCCGAGGGCTGTGGGCAGGAATAGGCGCGGAGCACGAGCTTCAATGATGGCCGCAAAGCTGTCTTCATGTAAGCGGCAGGCCTGCTCCGCCCATTCAGAGTTTGCGGCCAGGCGCCCTTTTATGCCGTCCACTCGGGCCAAGGCGCTTAGTTGTTCAACATGCAAATCTGTTCGCACCAGTTCCCCCTTCTATATTTCGCTAGAACTTAACGCACTGTCGGTACCGCCTGCTAGCAGGAAGTTTTGTTCACTTCCACTTTAAAGACTAGCAGTGAACGAGTGAAACACCGCGCGAGCCATATTTTTCACAAAATCTACTTCAGCTCTAACCCACTGAGATTTATAGATTTTCACACTTTGAAACAAATTCGTTGCCCGCTGCTGCTTTTCTTCACCGCAAAGTTATGTATCCTAGCTTCCTCACCAGCCGAAGCTGTACATTTGTACAGTCTTTTTGCTCGGCAGGGCGATTGCATTGATGCAATGTCGGCTCGGCTGGTTGAGACCACCACCTCAACCAACTGCGCCGGATTTCCGCACCCTCAAATCGGCTTCTCCGAGCTTTGTTTATCCTAGGCAAAAAAATGCCGTTTCAACCACCTCCGCTATAAGCCAAGGCTGGACTCTTAAAATCTACTCCTCCGGAAAAGCCGGCAAGCGGTCCCCCCATGAATAGGACGCATCGCCGACCGCCAAAAATTCTGGGTTCAAAAGACTGTCCTTGGTGTTGTAACGAAGAACTTGGCCATCCGGGGCATAAACCGAGCCTCCAGCCGCTGTTAGCACGGCTTGAGCCGCGCCGATATCCCACTCACTGGTAGGCCCCAGACGAGGGTAAATGTCGGCACCACCCTCAGCCAAAACGCAGAGCTTTAACGAGCTACCCACGGGAGTGCGCTGACAGTTTTCAAAGCGGGCTTCAACTTCGGCAAGATAGTCCTCTAAACGCTGACCACCATGGTTGCGGCTAGCAACCACTCGCAACGGCCCTTGGCGAGCTTCTTCCTCGGCCCCAGCAAGCTTACGTTGTTGCCGATTCTCAATCACATAGGCACGCAGTGCCGGATCAGTCTGTCCGGTGTCACCTATGTAAATCTTTCCCTGTACCGGCACGCCGACAATGCCAAAGATCGGTAGGTGGGTGTCAATCAATGCAATGTTGACGGTGAATTCGCCGTTGCGATTCACAAATTCCTTGGTCCCGTCCAGAGGATCCACCAGCCAATACCGCTGCCAACTGCTGCGCTCAGCAAAGTCAGGTGGCGTAGATTCTTCCGAGATAATGGGCAGCTGGGGCGACAATGCCTGCAGGCCTCGAACGATGACTTGATGAGCCGCAAGGTCTGCTTGGGTTAACGGCGACTCGTCGCTTTTGGTCTGGACCTCGAAGTTCGAATTGTAGACTTCTAAGATCGCCGTTCCGGCTTCCTCGACAATTGATATCAATTCCTCGACCCAATGTTGTGGCAGTGCCTCAGCCATTTCTTGTCCTTTTCAGTTGTTGCTTATTTCGTTCATCGTGGTGTTTGGGTTAAACCGCAGCCAACCTTTGGCGTAGCTGGGGTAAACACAGGGTCAATGCAGCAATCGCACGCGCTTCGAAGAAATCGTCCCGGGCCAACAATTCATCGATCTTCGACAGCGGCCAAAGCACTAGCTCGGGCGGTTCTGGCTCGTCGCCTGGAAGTGAGTGGGGATACAGATCTGTTGCCATGAGTACATTGATCGTAAAGCCCATATGTCCTGGCGCAATGCTTAGACGTTTTACAAACCGCACGTCTGACGCACCAAAGCCGACTTCTTCCGCCAATTCTCTTGCGGCCGCAGCTTCCAACGGCTCGCCTGTTTCTGCGGCTCCCTTTGGCAGCGTTAGCTGAAACTCGTGAAAGCCCGCCGCGTACTCCCGGATTAGCAGCAATTCGTCATTTTCGTTAACAGCGACAACGATAACCCCTTGTTCGCCCACTGCTGGCAACCGCTCGTATATGCGCTCCGCGCCGTTACTGAAGGTAAGGTGCATAGCCTCTATTTTAAAGAACCGGCTCTGGGCCAAAACCTCAGTTTTTTTAATCGTGGGAAGGGGCATAAAAATTAAATCCTGTCGCCAAAAGCAGCGATTAGTATAGGCTGCTTTTTTTTCATCGGTCGGTTTTTCACTCAACGATTACCGACTTTTCTTATCACATTTTTTTGCGGCTGAATTGGTCTTGCGAAACAATGGGCTTGGCGAACATATGATCACATGGCAATCAATCGATACGGTGCTGTTGGACATGGATGGCACTTTATTGGACCTAAAGTATGACAACCAAGTCTGGAGTCAGTTGTTGCCCCAAGCCTACGCGAAGAGTCGGGGCATTCCCCTGCAGCAGGCTGGTGACGATTTGATGGCGCATATGAGACAAATTCTCGGCAGCATGAATTTCTACCGCTTCGACTATTGGCGTGACTTCACTGGCTTGGACATGGTTCACCTGCATCAGCAGGCCACCGGATTAATCGAGTTTTTACCCGGCGCTCAAGCCTTTTTAGAGGCCTTGGTTCGCGCGAACAAAAGCACCATCGTCGTTACCAACGCCGATCGTCAATCTTTACAGGTCAAGGAGCCCGTGCTGCAGCTCGCTTCAAAAGTCGACAAGGTGATTTCCAGTCATGACTACGGCGCGCCAAAGGAAGAGCATGCCTTCTGGCAGGCGTTAAAGGACGACATCGCCTTTGACCCAAGTCGCACACTCTTTATTGACGACACGCCACGTGTGTTGGAAGCCGCACAAAAATTTGGAATTGGTCATCTATTAGCCGTGGCCAAACCAGACAGCCAGCGAGCCAACCGCGATACTCTCGGCTGGCAGAGTTTCGACCACTACGATCAACTACTCGCTAATTTGTTATGAGTGGCGTGCGCATCGACCGCTGGCTCTGGGCCGCTCGATTTTTCAAAACTCGCTCCTTGGCCAAGGCAGCGGTGGAAGGTGGCAAAGTGCATTTGGAGAGCAGTCGGGTTAAACCGTCCAAAGAAGTGCAGGTCGGCCAACAGCTAGAAATTCGGCGAGGCGATACCTTTCAAGTTGTTATCATCGAAACCCTTTCCGAGCAGCGCGGATCTGCAACAGTTGCGCAAACCCTTTACACAGAGACACCTGAAAGTATTGAGCAGCGCGAGGTGCGTAAGAGTGTACGCCGTATGGAGCGAGCAGGCCTCAACATTCCCAGCAGCAAACCCGACAAAAAAAATCGTCGGGCCTTAGCCCAGCTCAAAGATTTGGATAGAAACTGGCAACATTCACCCGACGACTAGTGAGTCACATCAAGGCACTACCATGGATTCTTTACATCGATTTAGCTTCGTCAATTTGCCGGTTCGCGGACAGTGGGTACGCCTGCAATCGACCTTAGTCGAAGCAGCCCAATACAAGACCTACCCCAAACCCGTCAGTGCTTTACTTGGGCAGATGCTGGCCACGGTCGCCATGGTAGCTGACAACCTTAAGTTTTCTGGAGCGGTAGCATTGCAATCTCGGGGCAACGGCGCGCTGCGTCGGTCGTTGGCTGAATGTCGAAATCACGGGCAGCTACGCGGCATCATGCACTTAACCGATGACGCAGGATTTCCCCATCACGGCGATGATATCGGCGCCTGGTTGGGTGATGGCCAATTAGCCCTGACGTTACTGCCTGATGAAGCAACCGATATGCAGCCCTACCAGGGGCTCGTGGCGCTGGAGAGTAGTAATCTCGCAGGTTGCCTAGAAACCTACTTTGCTCGCTCTGAGCAACTGCAAACGCGCCTGCATTTTGCGAATGGCCAAAACGATAACGAACAAAGTGTCACAGGCCTGTTACTTCAGCGACTTCCCACCGCACCTGACGCCAGTGACTCGGATCGCGAAGCGGCTGATGATGCTTGGGAGACCCTGACGGCCTTAGCTGCCACGGTGACAACCGAGGAATTGTCAGACCTTGGGGTAGAAACCCTGCTGCATCGTTTGTTTCACGAATATCCCTGCACCTTGCAGCCTCAAACCGCCCTTGAGTACCAGTGCACCTGCAGTCGCCAGCGCACGGACAGCACCTTAATGATGCTGGGCAAGGAAGATTTAAGCGACTTGCTCCTGGAGCAGGGCGAAATTACCGTGGATTGTGAGTTCTGCGGTAAGCGCTACCGCTATGACGGACAGGGGGTTGGCCGAGTGATCGATCTTTTGGAAGAGGACAACTCCTCAAGTAGCAACCCACCCCTCCACTGAATTTGATCCGCTCACAACGATCCGAGCAAACGTCTTGGCGCATGTCAATCATTCCAAATGGCCCGTTCTCTGGCATAATCCCTGCCCTCAAAAAACAGATTCAAACAGCAGACTATGACTACAAACTCGTTAATCGATCTCTCTAGCGCTGACCTCGCCGAACACGCCCTCACCCGAGGTGAAGGACGATTCGCCAGTAATGGTGCCATCGTGGTCGAAACTGGTGCTCGCACAGGCCGCTCTCCGAAGGATCGTTTCATTGTCGAAGAGCCTTCCACCTCTGAATCTATCGATTGGGGCGACATTAATCAGCCAATCGCGCCGGAGGTTTTCGATCATCTTTGGGATCGCGTTCAAGTACATGTCGGCGAGCGTGAGACGTTTTTGTCGCACCTGCATGTAGGCGCCGATCCAGAGCATTACCTGCCTATCGAAGTAACAACTGAATACGCATGGCACGGACTTTTTGGCCGATCCTTGTTTATTACTCCCGAGCATTACAACCCCCATAACAAAGAGATTTGGCAGGTCGTGAACGCGCCTACATTTGTTTGCGAGCCAGAACGGGATGGCACCAATAGTGAAGGCACGGTGATGATCAACTTTGCCCAACGCAAGGTGCTGATTGCTGGCATGCGTTACGCCGGCGAGATGAAGAAATCCCTGTTCTCCGTGCTGAATTTCTTGCTACCCGAGAAAGACGTCTTACCCATGCACTGCTCTGCAAATGCTGGGCCCAATGAAGACGTTACGTTGTTTTTTGGTTTGTCTGGCACAGGTAAAACTACGCTGTCGGCGGATCCGGACCGGCTGCTCATTGGTGATGACGAACACGGCTGGGGTAAGGGCACGGTTTTTAATTTCGAGGGCGGATGCTATGCCAAGTGCATCGATTTGACGCGTAAGAACGAACCTGTGATCTACGACGCAATTCGCTTCGGTGCCATTGTTGAGAATGTGGTTATCAATGAAAACCGCGATCCAGACTACGCCGACAGCTCACTGACAGAAAATACTCGAGCGTGCTACCCGCGCAGCAATATTGAAGCCAAGGTGCCGGAAAATCGGGCTGGTGAACCTAATAACATCATCTTCCTAACCTGTGACGTCAGTGGTGTTCTGCCACCCGTTTCGATTCTCAGTAAGGAAGCTGCTGCTTATCACTTCTTGTCAGGCTACACCGCAGCCGTCGGCTCAACGGAGATTGGGTCTACCGAGGCTTACAAGGCCACCTTTTCAACCTGTTTTGGTGCGCCCTTCTTCCCTAGGCCTGCAGGCGTTTATGCAGACCTACTGATCAAGCGCATCGAGGAATTCGATTCACGAGTTTATCTGGTTAATACCGGCTGGACCGGCGGCGGCTATGGTGTGGGCGAGCGGTTCAATATCCCTACAACCCGAGCCATCATAACTGCCATCCAAAACGGCGCATTGGTAGACAGTCAAACCAGTCACTTATCCGGTTTGAACCTTGACATCCCTGTGGCGGTGCCCGGCGTGGATGCTCAGTTGTTGAATCCACGTGATACTTGGGCAGACAAAGATGCCTATGACGCAGCCGCGGCCAGCTTGGTGACCAAATTTGAAGAGAACTTCAAGCGTTTTGATATAGAACCCGGCATCGTCGCAGCTGGCCCAGCCACCTAGTCGATCCGACCCTAGAGGAACGCCTGATCGGGCTGACAACATGTCATGCCCGGTCCTACCGCGGATCCGCTGACGGCTACGCTTACGAGTTCTAGGAGGCAGCGCGCCCAGATGCTACTCAAAGAATCCACAGTCAAAACTCTGCGAACTCCAGACAATGGGCTGGATCGTTTAATTCGAGGCATCGAGAAGGAAAGCCTGCGAGTCGAGACAACTGGCTCGCTGTCTTTGGCACCTCACCCTTCCGGTTTGGGTTCGGCCCTCAGCCATCGCGCGATCACAACAGATTTTTCCGAAGCCCAGCTGGAACTGATCACTGGCACCCACACTAGCCCACAGTCTGTGCTGCAAGAGCTGCAGGACGTTCATGTGTTTGTCCAGCGGCACCTGGGCGACGAGCTGCTTTGGCCAAGCAGCATGCCGTGTATTTTGGCTGCGGATCAGGCCCAAATCCCACTGGGCCAATATGGGCGCTCGAACATCGCCCAAGCGAAAACCGTGTACCGGCGAGGTCTGGGTAATCGCTATGGCCGTCTGATGCAGACAATTTCTGGTATCCACTACAATTTTTCAGTCCCGGAGGAGCTTTGGCAGGCCCTGGGCAAGACCACACAAGAAAGCCGCACCGAGGCCTACTTTGGTCTCATCCGCAATTTTCGGCGATGGTCATGGCTGCTGCTCTATCTGTTCGGAGCCGCGCCAGCAGTATGTCGCTCCTTCATTCAAGGCCTAGACCACCAGTTGGATCAATTCAACGACGGCACCTTTTACCTGCCTCACGCAACCAGCCTGCGCATGGGTCGATTGGGTTATCAAAGCGATGCCCAAAGCGCGCTCGACATTTCATATAATTCACTAGCGGACTATTCGGCCACCCTGCGCATCGGCCTGACAGAGAGCTATCCCGAATACTCAAGCATCCAACCAGCTCAAGACGGTGAATATCCACAACTCAACGATGCCGTACTGCAAATAGAGAATGAGTTCTATGGAACCATTCGACCGAAACGAACTGCCCAAAGCGGTGAGCGCCCCTTAACGGCTCTGAATCGAAACGGCGTCGAATATGTGGAAGTTCGGTGCGTAGACCTCAATCCCTTCGAGCCTCTCGGCATTGATGCTGAGCAGATTCAATTTATGGATACCTTCTTGCTGCTGTGTTTGCTGGCAGATTCCCCCAAGGACACGCCGGAATCCCGCCAAAGTTTGGCGCTCAATCAAACGAAGGTTGTTGAGCGTGGCCGCGAACCGGATCTAACTTTGGAAGACGGCAAACGGCAAGTTTTGCTATCCGATTGGGCGACAACGCTGCTGACGTCTTGCGAACCGCTGGCCCAGGCCTTGGACGTGGCGGCAGATCACGCGAAAAAAGGCTATCAAAACAGTTTAGAGCAACAGCTCAACAAGGTGGCTAGGCCTCAACTGACGCCGTCAGCCAAGGTCATTGCGGCGATGGCTGCTCACGGTTCTTTCTTTCGATTTACCATGCATCAGGCGAAAGAACTACAGCAGCATTTGCAGACGACTGCCGTGGACGAAGCGACACTGGCGGAGCTTGAAAAGGAATCGGCTGCATCACTGGTGCGGCAAAAGGACATCGAGGCTTCGGACACTCAAACCTTTGAAGCTTTTTTGGAGGACTATCTTGCTCTGCATTAGTCCGTCTTTGGCGCATAGACTCAATCACCGAAACCCATGAACTTTCTCGCCCACTGCGCCTTGGCCAGCGACGCCAGTGAACACTGGCCCAAGGGCGAGCTTCGACTGGAAGGTTTGTTGGCCGGCGCGGTTTTGGCAGATTTTAGCAAGGGCCTTATCCCAATGGCGCTGCCCGCTGAGCTACAGACTGGGATTCGCCTACATCGACGAATCGACGCCTATTCAAATCAACACCCTGCCATCAAAGACGCATGCGCAAGCTTTCCCTCAGCGTTGCGACGCTACGCACCAATTTTTATAGACATTTTGGCAGACTATTACTTGTCGCTCGCGTGGGACGACTACTACTGTGCTCCCAGAACCGTTTTCAGCCTGCAATGTTACGAAGCCTGTGACCAGTATGCCTTGCACCCAGAATACGCAGCGTCGGCCCACCTGAGGCGATTTATCCACTACATGCGCGAGACGGATCTGCTTGGCTCTTACCATCAGTGGTCTCATGTTGAGCGCGGTCTGCATTCCGTCCTGAGGCGATTAGGGCAGGAGTCCTTGCTGCCGGAGGTAATTGCCGCCTGTCTCGCACAGCATGATTCAGGTCAGAGCGCTTTCCGCATATACTTCCCAGATCTTCGCCAGCAATTGACCACTTGGTCATCGTTGATGAATCCAAAAAGAGGCTAAACCAGCCGGCTTAGCGGTAACGCATGTTCTGTTCGCAATCTTGGTTATGAAACACGGACCATGTTGTGCAGCATTCTTTGACGGCTAAGCCCTCTTTTAACCGATAGCGATAGCGAGAACAGAATTGAAAGCCGTACTTTGTGAATCTTTTGGCCCTGCCGAAAATCTAACCCTTGGGGACATATCTGCTCCCGAGCTAACACCCGGACACGTCATCGTCGATATTCGCGCTTGCGCGTTGAATTTTCCCGATGTGTTGATGGTCGAAGGGAAATATCAATCACTTCCACCCTTTCCCTTTACACCGGGCGGCGAATTTGCCGGCATTGTTAGCAGCGTTGCCGATGACGTTTCCAAATGGCAGGTTGGTGATGAGGTTTTCGCTGCCTGCGGGCATGGCGCCATGGCGGAGCAGATCTGCGTCCGCGCCGAAGCATTAAGAGCAAAGCCCCAAAACATGACATTCCCCACGGCTGCCGGAATCAGCACAACGTACGGAACCTCGTACTATGCTCTGAAGCAGCGCGCCAACCTACAACCGGGCGAAACGCTTTTGGTTCTCGGCGCCGCCGGTGGCGTGGGCTTGGCCGCCGTCGAGCTTGGCAAAGCCATGGGAGCACGAGTCATTGCGGCAGCTTCAAACCCAGAAAAGCTTGCCATTGCCCAACAAGCGGGAGCAGACGACCTCATTGACTACAGCGACGGCGACCTGAAAGACAAAGTCAAAGCGCTCACCGGAGGTAAGGGTGCCGATGTGATCTACGATCCGGTGGGCGGCCCACTGTTTGACCAATGCATGCGCTGCATCAACTGGGAAGGCCGAATTTTGATCGTTGGATTCGTCGGTGGCGACATTCCTCGTGTGCCCACAAATCTGATTTTGCTCAAAAGCTGCCAGGTCGTTGGGGTCTTCTACGGCGCTTTTTCCGGCCGCTTCCCAACCGAAAACGAGCAAAATTTTGCCGAACTGTTGCAGATGTTCGAAGCCGGAAAACTCCAAGCATTGGTTGGCGCTGAGTATGCCTTAGCCGATTTTGTCGATGCCTTGAATTGCCTTTCTCAACGCCGAGCCGTCGGCAAAATTGTGGTAACTATTTGATGATTAATGCGTTTAATACAGAACGATGGGCAGCGCTGATTTGCATCGGTGCCGGTGGGATTTTATGTGTTGGGTTGTTGCTAGAATTTGCCATGGGGCTTAAACCTTGCCCTTTGTGCATGATGCAGCGTGTCTGGTTTGCACTGACCGGCATTGTAGCGCTGGCTGGATTGGCCCATAACCCGCGATGGGGCATCTACCCCTTGGTTAGCGCCCTTTGCGCCACTGTGGGCGGCGGCTTTGCGCTGCGTCAGCTGTGGCTACAGAGCTTGCCAGCAGATCAAGTACCCAGCTGCGGTCCTGACTTGGCCTACATGATCGACGCATTTCCGTTGAGCGACCTGCTCGTGGCTATGACTTCGGGTACCGGCGACTGCGCGGCCGTGCACGATGTAATCCCTGTAATGAGCATTGCGGGCTGGGCCTTACTTGGGTTCACGCTGCTGCTGTTCGCTAGCGTCATGCAGCTCAGACAGAGCCTAAAATGATCCCGCGAGGAAGCCAGACACCAACCCTTGATAAGAAAAGCTTGAGACTGAGCAGTCTTACTAGGGCGTTTTTTTGTTGCCGAACCCTGCTGGTATAAACCCCACCGTCACTGCTATATTGCCTGCCCAATTTTTTTAAGCACCGTCCAATTACGCGGGGTTAATCCTCGTCGACGCTGAAAACGGATCGATATGGCAAACCTCAACATTTTGGTCATGAACAACAAGGGCGGAAGCGGTAAAACCACCGTTGCCACCAATCTTGCGGCCGCCTATGCCTGCCGAAACGTTCGCGTAGCACTTATGGACTGTGACGCTCAGGCAAACGCTCGGCATTGGGGGCAATCGCGCAGCGACGACGATCTCCCCATCGACATTCAATTTCATCCCGACCCCCGAACCATTGATGCCGCAGCGACAGCATCTCACGATGTGTGCATTTACGATTCAGCGCCGGCGATCACCCACGGGCCGAGCTTGCACTTAGAGTTTGAAACGCTGCTCAAGCTCAGTGACGTCATCTTGGTACCAATGCTGGGGTCGTCTTGGGACATTCAGTCCGGGGAACATTTTATTACCCAGCTTATGACCCAGCGTGTTTGGCGGGCTAAACCACGACCCATCGCCGTGATAAGCAACCGAGTCGGCGGCAGCTCGGCAAACCATCAACGTTTGCAGAACTTTCTAAGCTTGCTAAGCGTACCCGCCGTCACGACTTTACGGGAATCGCCGGTATACCCAGAAGCCGGAGATAGCGGACAAGGCGTTGTCGAGATGAAGCACAACCGAGCCGCACGCAAGGAATTTAAAGCTTGGCACACGCTGACTGATTGGATCGATTCCCAGACCGAGTCTGCATCAACTGCTCGAAGGCCAGGCAGACCGTTGGCGGCCGGCCGCCAGACGCCGACAACGCAAATGCCCGAGTTGGGGAATATCCGCTAGCACCTTCCGCGGCGTCGCGATTACTCCGACCAGACAATCCATAGCGAATCGATCATGTTGCAAGTTCAAAACCTAACGTTTGAACGCGGCGAAGACCTGCTCTTTGCCGGGCTTAATCTCGTGGTCTATCCCGGCCAGAAGGCCGCCATTGTCGGGCGCAATGGCGTCGGCAAATCCACCTTGTTCAACCTCATCCTTGGCAAACTTGAGGCCAGCCAAGGCGACATAGACTTCCCTTCAGATTGGCAAGTGGGCTACATGGCACAGGAAGTCGAAGCCACAGACCGACCAGCCATCGAATTTGTTATGGACGGTCACAGCGCTCTGCGGCAGGTGGAGGCCAATATTGCCGCCACCGAAGAACCTCAGAAGCTCGCTGCCTTGTACTCTGACCTTGAGGACCTTGGCGGATATCAGGCCCGCGCTCGAGCAGGCGAGATACTCTATGGCTTGGGCTTTGCCCCAGATCAGGTAGATCAGCCTTACCGTAGCTTTTCTGGGGGCTGGCGGATACGCCTGAATCTGGCTCAAGCGCTGATGTCTCCAGCGGACCTACTCCTGCTTGATGAACCCACCAACCACCTCGATCTAGAGGCAATTCTTTGGCTGGAGAATTGGCTTCGTCAGTTCCAAGGAGCGCTGCTGATCATCGCTCACGACAGGGCATTCCTAGACAACACGGTCGATCACGTCCTGCATTTGTCCGGCGAACAAGCCCGCTTTTACCGGGGCAATTACTCCGCTTTTGAGCGTTTGCGTAGCGAAGAACTTGAACGACAGCAGGCTATGGCCTCCAAACAACAGGCCCAGGTCGCACATATCCAACAATTTGTTGACCGATTCCGAGCCAAGGCAAGCAAGGCAAAACAGGTGCAGAGCCGAATCAAAGCTCTGGAGAAAATGAGTGCTCAGACCATGCTGCACATTGACTCGGACTATCGAGTGAGTTTTTCTGACCCGGAAAAAGTCTCGAATCCGCTGTTCAGCTTCCGCAACCTCAACCTGGGCTATGGGAGCGCAACCATCTTGCGTGACGTTGGACAAACCATTCTGCCCGGTGCCCGAATCGGCGTCTTGGGAGCTAACGGCGCCGGGAAGTCCACCTTACTCAAAGCCATCGTTGGAGACTTGGAACCCCAACAGGGCGAGTTGCAGCGCGGAAACCATGCCCCTATCGGCTACTTCGCCCAGCACCAGTTGGAGGCGCTGGATTCTAATAACACGGCTTTCGCTGCCATGTCTGAGCTGCGGCAGGACTTTTCGGAACAACAGTGTCGAGATTACTTAGGTGGTTGGGGTTTTGATTCAAGAATGATTGCCCGGCCCATACGCAGCTTGTCGGGCGGTGAAAAGGCACGCTTTGTTATGGCCCAATTGGCTGCAGAAAAGCCCGCCTTGTTGGTTCTGGATGAGCCAACCAACCACCTAGATTTGGATATGCGAGATGCTCTGGCTCTGGCGCTAGGTGCCTATGCCGGTGCAGTTTTGATCGTGGCTCACGATAGAGACCTGCTGGAAAAAATCGTCGACGAGCTGTGGGTTATTCAAGACGGCAGCCTACAAACGTTCACTGGCGATCTCGCGGAATACACCGCAGGCCGTCTTTCTATGAGCTCCACAAACGACACGGCTGAAGAACCTGAGAACGGTCTATCGAAAAAAGACTTACGTCGGGAGCGGGCAGCGTCTCGGGAAGCGCTAGCCCACCTAGGCAAGCAGGTGAAACGACTGGAGAAGGAACTGGAACGAGAGACCCAAACCCTGCAAACCATTGAAGGCACATTGGCCGACGAAAAAACCTATAGCGAGCTATCCCCAGAGGATCTCAACAGCTTACTCGCCAAAGCCGGCAAGACCCGTCAAAACGTAGAAGCGATTGAAGAGAAGTGGCTCGCCGCCGTTGAGGAACTGGAGTCCCAAGAAAACGCATAGCCAGGCAAGTGCGGTATACTGCGCAGATCTCGGTATAGGAGTTCCCATGCGTCGCTTCCCCCAAACCCGGCTGCGCCGAAACAGAGAGCAGCCCTTTATTCGACGTCTCGTCCGCGAGCACCAAGTCACCGCAGATGACCTGATTTACCCTATGTTCCTAATGGATGGGGACAACACACGCACAGACATTCCATCCATGCCAGGCATTGAACGCTTATCTGTAGATCTCGCCGTGGCGGAGGCGCAGCAACTGTTTGCGCTGGGGCTGCCAGCGATCGCACTTTTTCCCAACGTTGATTCGAGTCTGCGAACCCTTGATGGTGCTGAGGCGTACAATGAACAAGGACTGATACCCACGGCTGTTAGAGCCATTAAAGCCGCAGTACCAGACCTCGGGATCATCACCGATGCCGCCTTAGATCCGTATACCAGCCATGGTCAAGACGGCATCTTAAATGCCGACGCCTACGTGGATAACGACATAACCGTTGAGGCCCTGCGCAAACAAGCTTCAGTGTGTGCAGCCGCCGGTACAGATGTCATAGCACCTTCAGATATGATGGACGGCCGCATTGGCTCTATTCGGCAACAGCTGGATAACGACGGACATATCAACACCCGGATCATGGCTTATTCCGCCAAGTACGCATCCTCTTATTACGGCCCATTTCGCGACGCCGTTGGCGCCTCGGCAACCCTGTCTACCGGTAACAAAAAGACCTATCAAATGGACCCGGCAAATACGGATGAGGCTCTACATGAGGTCGCCCTAGACATCGACGAGGGTGCAGATATGGTCATGGTAAAGCCCGGCCAACCGTATCTGGACGTCGTGCGACGTGTGAAAGACGCATTCCAAGTGCCCACCTTTGCGTACCAAGTGAGCGGCGAATACGCCATGCACATGGCCGCCATCAATAACGGTTGGCTGGACGCGAGTGTCATAGAAGAGTCACTACTGAGTTTCAAACGCTCTGGCGCTGATGGTGTGCTGACATACTTCGCTAAAGCCTGGCTTCTAGGCAAAGCCGAGTCACCGTAGCCGATACATTTTTTCCTCCACAAGGGGAAGGCCGTGGCGTGAAAGCGGGACAGCTAACGAATAACAGTGCTAAACTTTTCACGAATATACATTCTGGAGAATCTTCATGAGCGAACAAATTGTGCACACCAGTGATGAACAGTTTGAGGCCGACGTGCTGACAGCAGACAAACCTGTGCTGGTCGATTACTGGGCAGAGTGGTGCGGACCTTGTAAAGCCATCGCACCCATTCTTGATGAAATTGCTGGCGACTACAGTGATCGCCTGAAGATCTGCAAGTTAGATATCGATGCTAACCAAGCGACCCCGCCAAAATACGGTATTCGCGGCATCCCAACGCTCATGCTGTTCAAGAATGGCGAAGTTGAGGCAATGAAAGTAGGCGCCCTGAGCAAGTCCCAGTTGCAGGCGTTCCTCGACAGCAACATCTAGCCCTCAGAAGAGCGTTTACTAGGGCGAGATTTCCTAAGAATTTCGCCTTGACCCAAGCCCACAAATCTCTACACTGATTCTCGGCTTCAGAGAGGAGCCGGGATCCACGCCCGGTCTAAGCCAACCCAATATCTCTTTTCTTATTCAGTCGCCACTTTGTTTTGGCGATCGCAATCCTACTAACAAGGTTCCTACCGCTATGGCTATGCACCTATCAGATCTGAAACGTAAACCCGTGGCCGAGCTCCTTGATACGGCGCGCGAAATGGGCCTAGAAAATGTTGGCCGGTCACGCAAACAGGAAGTCATTGCAGCCATTGTCCGTAAGCTGTCTAAAAACGGCGAAGATATTTACGGCGAAGGCACACTAGAAATACTTCAAGACGGCTTCGGCTTTTTGCGCTCCCCGGACAGTTCTTACTTAGCCGGTCCGGACGACATCTATGTATCGCCCAGTCAGGTTAGACGCTTTAACCTACGAACCGGCGACAGCATTGCCGGCAAGATCAGACCACCAAAAGACGGCGAACGATACTTTGCGCTGCTCAAAGTCGACGAAGTCAATTTCAGCGACACCAACAGCAAAACCCATAAGGTTCTCTTTGAAAATCTAACCCCGCTTTTTCCGGACGAACGCCTTCAGTTAGAGCGCGGCAACGGCAGCACCGAAGATCTTACGGCAAGAATAGTCGACTTGGTTGCGCCCATTGGTAAGGGTCAGCGAGCCTTGGTTGTTTCGCCGCCAAAGGCCGGTAAAACATTGGTTCTACAGAATATTGCCCAATCGATAACATCCAATAATCCTGAAGTTGTGCTCATCGTCTTGCTAATTGATGAGCGTCCTGAGGAAGTCACCGAGATGCAGCGTTCTGTGCGCGGCGAAGTTGTGGCCTCGACCTTTGACGAACCACCCTCTCGACACGTTCAAGTGGCCGAAATGGTCATCGAAAAAGCCAAGCGTCTGGTTGAACATAAAAAGGACGTAGTGATATTACTCGACTCCATCACTCGCCTCGCTCGAGCCTATAACACCATCGTGCCCTCATCAGGAAAAGTTCTGACCGGTGGTGTCGATGCCCATGCCTTGGAACGCCCCAAGCGTTTCTTCGGCGCCGCGCGAAACGTTGAAGAAGGCGGAAGTTTGACCATCGTGGCAACCGCCTTGGTAGATACCGGTTCGAAGATGGACGAAGTCATCTACGAGGAATTCAAAGGCACCGGTAACCAAGAGCTACATCTTGAACGCAAGATTGCAGAGAAGCGTGTATATCCAGCCATCAATATTCGTCGCTCGGCCACGCGACGGGAAGAGTTATTGATGTCTGAGGAAGAAATTCAGCGCGTTTGGATTTTACGTAAACTGCTCCACGACATGGATGATGTTGCGGCCATTGAGTTTATTTTGGACAAGCTCAAAGAAACCAAAACCAACGACGAATTCTTTAGTTCCATGCGCCGATAGGCAAGATTAATAGCGCCGATAGGCAAGGTTAAAAGCGCATATTGGCGGAATCAGGCCTGCACCCAAAAGGGTCGCTGACGCTCTGGCTATTGAACAATCCCGGAGCGCCCGAGTTCCGTCAAAATCAAACCCTCTAGCTCTTGAGGGTTCGGACTTTCACCTGCGGTTAACCCAAGCACCTGAACTGCGCGCAGCAGATACTGTCGAGCTTGTTCCTGTTGTTTGTTGGTATTGAGCAAGCGACCCAAGGCCAGGAGCAGTTCCGCATCATCGGCTCGGTTTTTCAGCCAACTATTCGCCGCCTCTATCGCACGGCCAACCACAGCCGGTTGGCTAAGGCGTCCGAACTGTCGCAGCAGTGTTGGCTGCCAATCCTTTGATAAGCCATGGTCGAGCAACTCGAAAGCCGTTTCGTCCAGACCACTCTTCATCAACAAGCCAGCCCAAAGACCTAGGGTATTCGCATCTGATCGCCACTTTTTCGGCAGGTTTTTTAGTCCCGTGCGCCAACCATCTTTAACGTTATCGCCGATCTCGCTGTCCGCCATGGCTTTACCAGCGCGCAGCAAAGGCATTTGAGCCCGAAAAGCATCGTCCTTGAGCACACTACTCTTTTCTAAAGCCGGCCAATGACGGCGTAACGAATCCCATTGCGTTAACTCTATACAACCCCAAGCGTACAAACCCGCCCAACGGCTGGAAGATCGATCTGCTTCAGGTATCTGGGACAAGTGCGCAAGGGCTGATCGAGCTCGTCCATTGGACAGCTGCCATCCTGCAATAGCCAAAATCAGATCGTTAAGCAATTCCGGGGAATCTGCTCGCGCATTCGCCAACAGTACGGCTAGCTCCTTATCATCTTCTTGCTGCCAAAGGCCACGCGCCCGAATAAGAAGCGCCTCCAACTGCCGCTCTGGCGGAATAGGCGCAGCCGCCAACTTGCCAGCGGCTGCCGGCCAATTTCCAGCGCCTGCATCTTTGATAACACGTTGCCACAGATCATGACTTTTGGTGTGTTGCCGCCCAGAACGCCAGCGGCCATACATACCCAGACTGGTCATCAGATAACGCAATCCCGCTCCAAGTGTGAAAACCACTAGCGCGATACCCAGCGCTGCAATAACTCCTGCGGCAATACTACTTTCAAATACCCAACTACCCGCTCGAACCAGCACATAGCCCGGGTCTTGCAACAACCTTGCGCCAATCAAGGCGCCCGCTACAACAGCCAAAAATACCCACACCCAGCGCATTACGAGGCTTCCAAAACGCTATTCAATGCCTGCAACGATGCAGAGATAGTCGGTAAGGGCTGAGTGAGCCGTCGCTCAGACAACGCGTCTACCTGATCAACGAATGTTTGCACTTGGGGATCTGTTGCTAACCCTAACTGCAGTGCCGCCTGTTTCGCCTGAGCTAGGCTTGCTTGGAAAAGGGCTTCTTGGCCTCGCAGCACGGCAACTTGAGCTCGCTGAATTGCAGCCGTCGCCTGCCTGCGAGCGGTTAGCAATTGTGCTGGTCCCGGATCGCTTCCACTCATCGAGTTGTCAGAATCCTCTAAGGCCGATAGATCCGTGATCCGAACAAACTTGGCTAACTCGGAAATCACGGCATCCCAGCCGGCTACAGCTGGTTCCAAATCTTCAGTGGGCGGCGACAGAGATAGACTAGTGCGCACTTCTGGCAGAGCGGTACTCAAGGCCTGAAGTTGTGCATAGATGCCTTGAACATCAACAGGCTTGATCTGCTGCAGCGTCAAAATCTCCTTAGCCAACAACAAGCGTACAGGTAGGAGATCGTATTCGTCCCCAGCACCTTCACCCTGAATCGCGAGGAGCACTTGATCCGCACTTTGAAGCGCTTGCAAGGCGGTAGTCGCATCCCCTTCCAGCAACAGCCAATGGTTTGCAAAGCGCATCAAGAACGCTGCTTCGGCCAAGCGCCATTGGCGTGGTGTCGTCGGTTTGTTTGCTACTGCCTCTTCTAAACTTTGGGCAACCGCCTGTCGCAGTTCCTTCTGAACATCCAAATTCTCTTGGCGTAGAGACTGTGCAAGCCCAGAAATTGCCCTTCGGCTATCAGCCATACCGGCATCCAGCTCAGCAAGAATCTTTTGCTCCGTCTCTGTAACCAACTCTTCCACTTGCTGGGTCTGAACGGCAAATGGCTGCAAATAAACAAGCCGATAGCCCAAATACGCCCCAAGTGCGAGGGCGAAAATTGCGACTACAAAGGCAAACACCGCAATGCCGCGCCCACCCGACTTGCTAGCTATGATTTTGGGTGCAGGCGCCCCTTCGACTTGCTCAGTCATTGGCAATCCTTTCACATGCATGGTGAATTTGGTCGGGCGCACTGCCCTGACATACCACAAGCTTATACCAACCGAGGCTAGAGGCGTGATCCGCAACCCTCTGAGAGGGCAGCACTAACGGGATATTTTTGTGCAAGCCCAATGCCTCGGCCCCCGCGGATACCTGCTGTAGCCCATGTATGGAACCAACCCAGATACTCTTGACCTTTTTGTCCGATAGCGTTTTCGGCATTGACGCTTCACGGCGATAAAGATTGAAGCGACTCAAGATACATCGCTTTGACAGGGCTTGGGCCACAACATCCCGGCCACCCTCTCCTGTTAATAGCCAAACGGACTGCTCCTTACCAAGCTGCCGCAAAGCCGGCGAGGCAAGCAGACCCTCGGAGTTTGCTTCATCGGGCAGCTCGATGTGAAAACTGTTCGCGTCAATGAGGCCTTTGGCAGTGGCGGGCCCAATAGCCAACACCCTAGCTCCGCGATGGGACGGTCGGAAGTAGTTGGATAAATACGCGGAGACAGCGTGTTGGGACAGAGCGATCATTAGATCCGGCCTTGTCTCGGGCATTGGCTCAGACAAGGGTAGATAGTCTATGCGGGTAACCGGATGACAAACGGTTTCCTCTCCCAGAGTTCGCAGAGCATCTGCTATCCGTGAGGCGCTGGGTTCGCTGTAGCTGATCCAGTGTGTCATAACGTTCTAGTCATTAGTGAGTCGCCATCAAGCCTTAGCGACCTATGCTAAGTCAACGGCACGTCAGTTCGCTTTAGCGTCATCAAGAATGCTCTGAGCGCCGAGCGCAAGCAGGTTTTCCACCACATCACTGGCGAGACCTTCCGGATCCATACCCCGACCCTCGGCTCTCAAAATCTGTGAGCCATCTGGGGCAGCGACTAAGGCTCGCAAAAATATCAGACCCTGGTTGTCTATTACCGCATGCGCCGCTACAGGCAGCGCACAATCGGCACCGAGTCCGGCACTTATTCCACGCTCGGCTGTAACGCAGCGAGCCACCGCCGGCTGCTGCAATTTATCCAGTAGCTCTATTACTGGGCTACCCGCAACAACTTCAATACCCAATGCGCCCTGACCCGGTGCTGGCAAGGATTGATCGATCTCTAGGACGGTCGCGTCTGAACGCCGAATTCCCAGCCGAGACAATCCGGCTTGAGCGAGGACGATGGCATCAAACTCACCGCTGTCGAGCTTGCTTAATCGAGTTTGGACGTTGCCGCGGATACTTTCGACCTGAAGATCCGGCCGCTGTGCTAATAGCTGGGCTTGCCGCCGCGGACTGGAAGAACCCACCTTGGCGCCATTGGGCAATGTGTCCACATTGCCGGGACCGCCCACTAGCACATCACGGACATCGTCCCTGAAACCGATAAACGGTAAGCTAAATCCTTCGGGTAGGTGTGCTGGCAGGTCTTTCATAGAGTGGACTGCTAGATCGGCCCTGCCCTCAAGCATGGCGACTTCCAGTTCCTTTATGAATAAGCCCTTGCCACCGATTTCTTTCAGCGGGGCGCTCAGCCACTGGTCTCCCTTGGTCGTCATACCAAGCAGCTCTACCGTCAAGTCTGGGTATGCGATTATCAGCTGCTGACGAATAAAATCCGCCTGCCACAGAGCCAGAGCGCTCTCGCGCGTCGCGATGGTGATTGTTTGCATCGCTGAGACTACAGGCGTCTTATAACTTTGCGAATTGCAGGCAGGTGTCGGCGACTAACGTCAATCAATTCTTCTACGTCACTCATACGCACACCAATTTGACCCTTCGCATCTTTTTCCAAACCCATAATGTGATTAGTTGTGACCAAGGCATTTCGGTGAACTCGCGAGAACAAATCCAGAAACTCTTCTTCCAGCTCTCTGAGCGTTTCGTCA
>JAQWIX010000091.1 GCA_029248675.1 Pseudomonadales bacterium
AGCCCTATGAAAGGCTTATATCTCTGGAATTTCCTCGCTGGAATCGTCAGCAGAGGGTTCTAGATCCAAGGACAAATCCTCTGCTTCGTCTATACCAGCAGAGACTTGGGGTATACCCAAACGATCGGCCTGGTCGGAACGCTCTTTCGCTGTATAGGCTAGCGCAAATGAAATCACAAAAAACCCGATAGCGAGCCATGTCGTGATTCGAGTCATGGCCGTGGCGCCACCAGAGCTGCCAAATACTGTATTTGACGAACCGCTGCCAAAGGCTGCACCGACATCGGCACCCTTGCCCTGTTGAATAAGCACCAAGGCGATAAGCGCGATGGCATCAATCACCAACAAGGACAATAAAACTGTTTCTAATGTGGACATCTAATCACTCATTTCGTTTTTGTCACGCCGGTCCTACTCGGACTCAGTGCGTTTCACTTACTACGTTGCCGTCCCTAGGACGCCGCAGCACTCGCGGCGCGTATGATGGCAGCAAATTGCGCTTTGTCCAGCGACGCGCCACCCACCAAGACTCCCTCAATTTCGGGATGCTCAAACAAGCCTGCCGCATTCTCGGCGTTAACACTGCCACCGTACAAAATACGGACCTCATCAGCTTGAGCAGGAGCCACTTCCCTCACCGTCTCGCGTATCACCTTGTGCATTGCCACGGCCTGCTCGGAACTAGCGCTGATGCCGCTGCCAATAGCCCATATGGGTTCATAAGCGATGGCGATTGCGCCGGCCTGTCTCAAGCAAGCGGCTTGGGCTCTAACTTGCGACCTGACAAAGGATTCAGCGTTACCCGCCTCTCGCTCCTCTAAACTTTCGCCTACGCAAATCACCACGGACAACCCTGCACTCAACGCCTGCTCACCCTTGGCCAAAACCATGCCATCGCTTTCGCCATGCTCCGCACGACGTTCTGAATGACCGACTAGGACCCATGACGCACCAACGTCCAACGCCATGGATGCCGATACATCACCAGTGTGCGCCCCAGCTGCAAATTGACTGACGTTTTGCAGCCCGGTTGAAAAGGCTGCAGAAGAAGCATCCGACAATGCCGCCACATAAATTGCTGGGGGCACGACCACGACATCTACGTTTGCCTCCGCGCGCAGAGACTCCATGGTCTGCCTGACCAAGGCCAGGTCGCCATTCATCTTCCAGTTCGCAATGACCAGACGTTTCGCCATTCCCGCTCCGCCGCTTTGGCCGGTCTCCAAGGGCGCGCAATGTTATACGCTGACCGCCATATTTCCAAGACCGCGGTCTAGATACGAACCGACGACAGCCCAGAACTACCGCTTAGGCACTTGATCCAAGGGCTGCGGAATAACAACGGCAGCAACAAAGAGCCCCACTAAGGCTACAATGCTCAGCATGGGACCCGCGGCAAATGTTCCGGTGATATCGAAAGCCAAACTAAACAGCAAAGGTCCGATGGCACTGGCAAACACCGTTAGCGCCGCATTCAAGCCACTGATCTCACCCAAGTGCTTGGGGCCATAGTGCCGAATGAAGGCAAGATTAGAGAGCATTCCCCACAAACCACCGCCAACACCAAACCCTATAACCAGCGCCCAATACCCTGTCGCCTGCTCCAGATAGATCAAACCCACAGCCCCCAGCGTAAAACTCAGCAACATAAGCAACAGGAACGGTTTAAGGCGCCTGTAATCCGCCAATGCGCTGGCGCCTAGATTGGTCACCACAGACACCACCGCTTGGGGGATGAAATAGGCAAAGGCCTCTTCACGGCTTCGGCCTGCCTCGTTAAAAATCGCCACAATGTGAAAAGTTACTGCTGTGCCAAATAGCGCGTGTATCGACAACCCCATGGAATAAAGCCAGAACACCGGATCTCGCCTCACCACTTTGAGCTGGTAACTAACGGTTTCGGTCCGTCCGCCATCCTCTTGCAAAGTCGGCTCTTGGTTGTCCGCTCTCAGGCCGCAAACTTCCGGATTATCTCGGATCAGCACTAAACACATCACCGCGAAGCCTGGTCCGACGATCAATGCCAGCCACCAAAGGGCCTCGCGCCAGCCCCAACTGTCGATTAAAAACGCCAAGAACAGTGGCGCCAATGAAAACCCCAAAGAAACTACAACCCCTCGTGTACCGGAGACCAATCCTCTTTTACGCTCAAACCAGACCAACAACATATTGCGGCTGGCACTGGTCATAACGCCCTGACCGCTGAAGCGAACACCAAAGTAGCCCACGCTCATGAGTACAAAGGCAAGAATTGTGGCGTCGATATCCAGCGCCCGCGCAACCCAGCCACTCAGCACATCCACCAGCGACACAAAGGCCACAGAGGCACCAAGAAGCAAGCTGGCGCCAATCAATAACAACCGAGGACCATAGACGTCATACAGGCGCCCAGCTCGGGTCAGAAACAACGAGCTGGCTATGGTGCCCAACATGTAGGCAAAGGAAAGCTCGGTTCGGCTCAAACCTGTGGCCTCGATAAAGGCATCGGCAAAAACCGCCATACCCATGGTTTGGCCGGGCACGCTAAACAAGAAACCCAGCGTCGAGACCACGGCAATAACCCAGCCATAAAAAAACAGCAGGCGCCCGGCCGGAAACGGCCAATCGGCACGCAAACGCCGAAGGATGCTTGCACGTACACTCATGTTCTTACCTTGATTTGCAAATTCAGTGCGATCACCGAATTTGTTAGCAACTGGCCAGCTGATCCGTGAATATCATGGATCCTCGCCCGTGACCGGATGCTCCTAGGCTGCCTGAATTGCCTTGGCCTGCTCGGCCAGACTTTGGGCAACAAGGTCCACTTCGGCTTTGTCCTCACCCTCTACCATAATGCGCAACAACGGTTCAGTGCCGGAGGGTCGGATCAGAATTCGTCCCCGAGCGCCCATTTGCTGCTCATAGGTTGTTTGAGCCTCGATCATCAGTGGGTGCTCACAGACCCCGGCTGGTGAGTCGACGGTCACGTTAATCAAAACCTGGGGCGCCTTGGTAATGCCCGTTGCTAAGTCCTTAAGTGGTGTATCCGCCTGTTGCATGGCTAGCAGCACTTGCAATGCTGCGATAATCGCGTCGCCAGTACTGCACAAATCCAGCGTCAAAATATGACCCGACGGCTCACCACCCAGAGTCCACCCGCGCTGGTGCAAGGCTTGCATGATGTGCCGGTCGCCCACCTTGGCCCGGGCGAAAGGCACTGCTAAAGCCTCAAGGGCTCGCTCCAAACCGAGATTGGACATGACCGTACCCACCACACCACCCTGCATACTTTGTTTGGCCTGTCGGCTGCGAGCGATGATATAGAGCAGATGATCGCCGTCTAGGAGTTCGCCATTGGCGTCCACCATGACTAAACGATCCCCGTCGCCGTCGAAGGCGATACCGATATCTGCCGCCTCTTCGATCACACGCTGCTGCAACATTTCCGGGTGTGTGGATCCGCACTGACTGTTGATATTGAAACCATCTGGCTGTGCGGCCATTGCCACCACCTCGGCGCCCAACTCTTGAAATACTCTCGGCCCCACTTGGTATGCCGCACCATGGGCGCAATCCAGCACGATCTTCATGCCGCGCAAACTAAAGTCCCGGGGCAACGAGTTTTTGCAAAACTCTACATAGCGCCCAGGGGCATCGCTGATCCGAGAAGCTTTACCCAAGCTCTGGGAATCCTCACAAACCATTTCACGCTGGATCATGGCCTCGATTTGCTGCTCCAACGCATCCCCCAGCTTGTTGCCGTTACCATCAAACAGCTTGATGCCATTGTCGTAATAGGGGTTGTGGGAGGCGCTGATAACAACGCCAACATCAGCGCTGACGGCTCGTGTTAAGTAGGCAATCGCCGGTGTAGGAATGGGGCCTAACAAACTGACGTCGGCGCCGGCGGACACGAAGCCAGACTGCAAAACCGACTCCAGCATGTAGCCAGAAATCCGAGTGTCTTTTCCGATCAGCACATGCGCGCGCCGGCCTTCATTGGCAAACACTTTCCCAATGGCCCAGCTCAAGCGAAGACAGAACTCGGGGGTGATCTGGCCCTTCCCAACTTGACCGCGAATTCCGTCAGTACCAAAGTATTTTTGCGCCATCGCCCCGCCTAATCGATTGCTGGTCTCAGGACGTCAGTCAGGAGCCAAGTTTGCTGAGAGGTTTAGGATGACAGCGCCTTAAAGATAAAGCCAGCTTCTGCCCGGAACCGCGACGCAAATATGGTCAAAGCGTGCCGTAGGCATCCAAAATAGACAACACATCGGCACTTTCCACCACGTCATGGACACGAATTAGGTTCGCGCCGTTTTGCGCGGCCAGCACAGCGGTAACAAGACTCCCGGCCAACCTCTCATCCACCGGCCGGCCGGTGATAGCGCCGATCATGGATTTACGCGACAGGCCAACAAGGATGGGGCTGTTGCCAACACGAATCTTTGGTAGTTGCCGCAACAGAGCCAGATTGTGTTCCAAGGATTTTCCAAAGCCGAAGCCGGGATCAACGATGAGTCGGTTGGCTGATATGCCAGCACGCTGGCACTCCCCCACCCGGCGAGCTAAATATTCGGCGATTTCCGCTACCACGTTCTCGTAAGTTGGATCTTGCTGCATGGTTTGAGGTGAACCCTGCATGTGCATCAAGGCATAGGCGACGCCGGAGTTCGCCACGGCGCCCACAACTGCCGGATCACTGCCGCCGGTGATGTCATTGATCATACCCGCACCGGCATCAATGGCGGTGCGAACTGTGTCGGCGTGATAGGTATCCACTGACAGCACTACGTCTAAATCAGCAAGGGCTTCCAACACCGGCAGCACCCGGCGCTGTTCTTCCTTTGAAGTTACTGCCACTGCACCGGGACGGCTGCTTTCGCCGCCAATATCGAGCACGGTGGCCCCAGCGGCAACCATGTCTTGAGCCTGATTGCGAACCGCGTCAAGCCTCACGGTGCCAGAATCGAAGAGGTGCCCGCCATCTGAAAACGAGTCCGGGGTGATATTCAGAACCCCCATGAGTTGGGGGCTTGAGAAGGACAAGACCCGATCATTGCAGATCAGGTCCTGAACAGCAGCTGCCGCTAGTGGATTAGGATTCTTCGGCTGGTCCACCGATGGGAGATCCTTGCTGGACGTCTGGCTTGCCTGAGTCGTTGCTCGGCGGCGGCTCGGTGGGATGCCGAGGCTTGCCACCCGCCATAATGTCATCCAACTGATCCGAGGACAGAGTTTCGAATTCCATCAACGCATCCGCCATGGTGTGGAGCTTGTCGATATTTTCGGTAAGCAGATTTTTCGCCGTCACGTAACAATCATCGACGATTTGTCGCACTTCCTGATCAATGGCAAAAGCTGTCTCGGGGGAATGGGCTTTCGGCTTTGCACCAGCAGACATGCCCAAAAACACTTCGCCGTCGTCTTCGTCGTACATCAGGGGACCAAGCTTTTCGGACAAGCCCCACTTGGTCACCATGCTTCGTGCCAGATGAGTGGCTCGCTCGATGTCATTGGATGCGCCTGTTGTCACGTGCTCACTGCCCAGCGTGATTTCTTCTGCAATTCTGCCGCCAAATAGGCTGGCGATCTGGGATCGAATGCCTTGGGCGCTCATGCTGTAGCGGTCTTCTTCGGGCAGAAACATGGTGACCCCTAAGGCTCTGCCACGGGGAATAATCGACACCTTGTAGACAGGATCGTGATCTGGCATCAAGCGTCCAACGATGACGTGGCCGGCTTCATGATAAGCGGTGTTACGCTTTTCTTTCTCGGACATCACCATGGACTTGCGCTCGGCGCCCATCATGATTTTATCCTTGGCCTTGTCGAACTCTTCCATGCTAACCAGTCGCTTGCCGCCACGGGCGGCGAACAGCGCGGCCTCGTTAACAAGGTTCGCTAAATCAGCACCAGAAAAACCCGGCGTGCCTCGCGCGATGATGCTGGCATCTACGTCGTCGGCAACGGGCACCTTACGCATGTGCACCTTGGCGATCTGCTCGCGACCACGAATATCCGGTAACCCAACCACAACCTGACGGTCAAAACGGCCCGGGCGCAACAGCGCCGGGTCCAGCACGTCGGGTCGGTTGGTGGCTGCAATGACAATGATGCCGTCGTTGCCTTCAAAACCGTCCATTTCGACCAGCAGTTGGTTCAGCGTCTGTTCCCGTTCGTCGTGACCGCCGCCTAGGCCGGCACCACGATGACGGCCAACTGCGTCGATTTCATCGATGAAGATAATGCAAGGGGCCTGTTTTTTCGCCTGCTCGAACATGTCCCGGACCCGGGAAGCACCCACACCCACGAACATTTCCACAAAGTCGGAACCCGAGATGGAGAAAAACGGCACCTTGGCTTCGCCGGCAATGGCTTTTGCCAGCAAGGTTTTGCCGGTACCCGGCTGCCCTACCATTAGGACACCGCGAGGGATGTGACCGCCCAGGCGCTGGAATTTGCCCGGATCACGCAAAAACTCCACCAGTTCCTGCACGTCTTCCTTCGCTTCATCCACACCCGCCACATCGGCAAACGTAGTTTGAATTTGATCTTCCGATAACAACTTTGCCTTGCTGCGACCAAAGGACATAGGGCCGCCGCGACCGCTGCCACCGCCCTGCATTTGGCGCATGAAGAACATGGCGACTGCCAAGATAATCAGAATCGGGAAGCTGGCCAGCAACAGCTGGGTCCAAACACTCTGCCCTTCTTCTTCTATGAACTGGAACTCAATGCCCCGGTCGCGCAATTCGCTGACTAGGCCAGGATCATTGTTGAAGCCCGTTACCGTATAGCGGCTGCCAGTACGATCTGTGGCATAAATTCGGTTGCCTTGAATTGTGACTTCATCCACTTGCCCTTGTTCTACCGAAAGCAAGAATTCCGAATACTTCACAGGCGGATTTTTCGCGTCCGCATTGAAATTGCTGAACACTGTCAGAAGCACCGCCAGTATGACCAGCCAGAGAACTACGTTTTTACCCATATCAGACACCGGGTTTACCTCTTTTTAATTTGCGTTGACGCTTCGCTAACTCTCTACGCCAAACTTACATTCTTGTCGCCTGCGGCAAAGAAGCGAAATGCGCTGCCTTCTTTACTGTGGCCCTCTTCTTCCTGTTCCGTCGTTACTACCTTAGTCCAACGCAAAGCACCCCAGTGTCTGCGTAAGACGTCCTAGATTACACGACATTTTCACACTGCGCGGGAGTGTTAGAAGTCACGTCTCACTATGGACCCACACACCACCGCAACGATTCCTTGCCTTAAGGCGCTTTCGTGCCGCCCTGAAATCCTTGGGCCACAACGAATACCTCTCTGGATTCGGACCGCGATGCCTTAGGTTTGGTGACATGGACTTTAGCAAAAACCTTTCGCAGGTCAGCCACCCAATCATCCAATCCCTCCCCTTGGAAGGCCTTGATGGTCATCGCGCCGCTTTTCTTCAACCACCGGTTGCAGCTTTCCAGCGACACATCGGCGAGATCCATGGCTCGGGCCTGGTCTACCGTCCGTATGCCTGAGATGTTGGGGGCCATATCCGATAAAACAAGGTCCAACTGAGAGCCGTCCAATATCTGATCTATTTCCGCGTCCACGGCGTCTTCGCCGGCCAAACCTTCAATGACGTGGGTATTTTGACCACTGGTTATGGGCAGCGGATCCACGGCAATGAGCAACCCCCCGTTCAGCTTATTTTCTAAATAATGAGTCCAGCCTCCCGGCGCCGCGCCCAGCTCCAGCACCCGCTGCTTGCCTTGAACGAGACGAAAGCGCTTGTCGATTTGTTCCAGCTTGAAATGGGCACGGGAAATCTGTCCGCCGCCTTGGGCCTGACGGACAAAATAGTCTTTGCGCTGACGTTGGAGCCAACGATCACTGGATTTGCTGCGTTTCGCCATAACTGTTTCGCCGTCACTCTTTTATCATGACTGTTTTGTCGTCACTGTTTGTCATCACTGGGGGCGCATGAACTGCAAAATCAAAATGGACGCTAGCCGTCGCCTACCCTCAGACGATAGGATACCCCAATGCAAGCACCTACTTTGAATACTCAGCAAAAGAAGTCACTCCGCGGCGTTGCCCATCACCTTGATCCGGTTGTTGCCGTCAGCGAACGTGGTTTAAGCGAAGGCATCGTGGAGGAGACCGAACGGGCGCTTCGCGATCACGAGCTCATCAAGATTAAAGTCTTTGGCGGAGACCGTGCCAGCCGAAGCCAAATCGCTGCGGAACTGGCCGGGGAGACTTCTGCAACCGTCCTTCAGCAGATCGGCAAAGTAGCAGTACTGTATCGCCACAATCCCAAGGCCAATCCAAAGCTGTCTAATGTGGCGCGATATCTAGAGCAACCGAACCTCTAAAGCGTTTAAAGGTGTTCTACGCCTGAGATCTCGTATTCTCGATCACCCCCCGGGGTGACTACAGTTACGACATCGTCTTCCATTTTTCCGATAAGCGCACGGGCTATGGGGGACATGACTGAAATCTTGTTCTGCTTAAGATCAGCCTCGTCTTCACCAACAATGTGATAACGAGTCGTTTCATCGCTGTCGCAGTCGATCAAGGTCACCGTGGATCCAAAAATCACTTTGCCGGTAGGAGCGATTTTGCTCACGTCGATGATCTGAGCATCCGCTAGGCGGGACTCAATCTCTTGGATGCGACCTTCGTTGAAACTCTGCTGCTCGCGTGCAGCATGGTACACGGCATTTTCCTTCAGGTCGCCGTGAGCTCGAGCCTCGGCTATGGCCTCGGTTATTTCTTGTCGCAACGCGCCTTTGCGGTGGGCCAACTCTTCGCGAAGACTTTCCGCACCATTGACTGTCATTGGATTCGGCATGCTATACCCCCTACTGCCCCAGTTTACTGTGCAGCTGCTGAAGACTAGTGACTTGATCACCCAGACCTTGGCGAATGGCAATACTGAACGCCTCGCCCCCTGTTAGCGTGGTTGTGTAACAAACCTTTTTCGACAACGCCAGCCGACGAATAACAGCTGAGTCGGCTATGGATTGACGGCCTTCAGTGGTATTAATGATCAGATCAATCTGCTCGTTCTTTAGCATATCAGAGACATCGGGACGGCCCTCATTCACCTTATCTACCTGCTCACAAGCCAGACCCTGACCGATTAACTCCCGAGCAGTGCCCCGGGTAG
The DNA here is from genome assembly GCA_029248675.1 of Pseudomonadales bacterium. Lineage (GTDB taxonomy): Bacteria > Pseudomonadota > Gammaproteobacteria > Pseudomonadales > Azotimanducaceae > UBA4421. The sequence goes on from JAQWIX010000091.1 coordinate 9,146, forward strand.
CCACCAGCTTAAATCCAAGCTCGATTAGGCTGCGAGCCACATTCACCAACCCAGGCTTATCCGATTCTTTGACGCTCAAAAAGGCTCGCCCGCCAGTAGGTAAGCGCTCATTAGCACCCAAGGACGCCTTGGCGAAGGCCTCGCCAAAGGTTTCTCCAACGCCCATCACCTCACCGGTAGATTTCATTTCCGGGCCAAGGATTGGGTCCACGCCAATGAATTTGTTAAACGGAAATACCGATTCTTTTACGTGTACGAACTCAGGCACAACCTCTTCTGTATAGCCCAAATCCGCCAGTTTCTTGCCAGCCATGCAGCGTGCTGCCAGCTTGGCCAAGGAGTGGCCAATGCACTTGGAGACAAAGGGTACGGTGCGCGATGCACGAGGATTCACCTCCAGCACAAAAACATCCTCGCCCTGAACTGCCATCTGCACGTTCATCAAGCCAATCACATTCAGCTCTAGTGCTAGGCGTTTTACTTGGTCACGAATTTCGTTCTGGATATCCATAGGCAAGTTATAGGGGGGCAACGAGCACGCTGAATCGCCCGAGTGCACGCCGGCCTGTTCTATATGCTGCATGATGCCGCCAATGACCACTTGCTCGCCATCGCAAATCGCATCAACGTCCACTTCCACCGCCTGATCTAAGAATCGATCCAGTAACACTGGTGAGTCGTTGGAAACATCCACAGCGTTCTGCATGTACTGACGCAGCTCATCCTCGTTGTAGACCAGTTCCATTGCCCGGCCACCCAACACATAGGAAGGGCGCACAATCAGTGGATAGCCGATTTCCTTGGCGCGCTCAACGCCTTCTTCGGCATTGGAAGCCACTCGATTCGAGGGCTGACGCAGGCCTAATTTTTCTACCAACTGCTGGAAGCGCTCCCGGTCCTCAGCCAGATCAATGGCATCTGGGCTGGTGCCGATAATCGGCACTCCTAGCTTGGCTAGATCATCAGCGAGTTTCAGCGGCGTTTGGCCGCCGAACTGAACAATCACCCCGGTTGGCTGTTCGACTTCGACGATGGCGAGCACGTCTTCTAAGGTGACAGGCTCGAAGTACAGGCGATCTGAGGTGTCGTAGTCGGTTGATACCGTCTCAGGATTGCAGTTCACCATGATGGTTTCGTAGCCGTCCTCACGCATGGCTAAGGCCGCGTGAACACAGCAGTAATCAAATTCGATGCCCTGACCGATCCGATTCGGCCCGCCACCCAACACCATGATTTTTTGGCGATCCGTGGGTCTGGCCTCACATTCTTCTTCGAAGGTGGAATACATGTAGGCGCTGTTAGCGGGAAACTCAGCGGCACAGGTGTCCACACGCCGGTAAACGGGCTTAACCCCAAGAGCTTGCCGGGTTTCGCGCACTTGGGCTTCGGCGCAGTTCATCAGCTGTGCCAATCGTCCGTCAGAAAACCCCTTGCGTTTAGCTTGGCGCCAGTCGTCTTTGCTTAGGTCTGCACAGTTTCGCTGGGCATACTCAGACTCCGCCGTAATCAGATCCTCGATCTCGGCTAAAAACCACGGATCGATCTTAGTCAGATCAAACACATCCTCCTGGCTGAAGCCGGCACGAAAGGCATCGGCCACGTACCAAAGACGTAGGGTGCTCGGAGAGGCCAGCTCGCGCTTTAATACGCTGCGCCAATCCGGATCGTTCTGATCCAGCACTGGATCAAAGCCCACCATGCCGATTTCCAAACCACGCAGGGCTTTTTGCAGCGACTCTTGGAAGGTGCAGCCAATGGCCATCACTTCGCCAACTGACTTCATCTGAGTGGTGAGCCGCGCATCCGCTTGGGGGAACTTCTCGAAGGTAAAACGTGGAATCTTGGTGACTACATAATCAATGCTCGGCTCAAACGAGGCCGGGGTAACACCGCCGGTGATGTCGTTATCCAGCTCATCCAGGGTATAGCCCACCGCCAGCTTCGCCGCGATCTTGGCAATGGGGAATCCGGTGGCCTTGGACGCCAACGCCGATGAGCGCGATACCCGAGGGTTCATTTCAATTACCACTACCCGACCATCGTCGGGGTTGATGCCAAACTGTACGTTGGAACCGCCGGTTTCCACCCCAATCTCCCGCAGTACCGCGATGGAGGCGTTGCGCAAGTCTTGGTATTCCTTATCTGTCAGGGTTTGTGCCGGAGCCACCGTAATGGAATCGCCGGTGTGGACGCCCATGGGGTCAAGATTCTCAATGGCGCAGACAATGATGCAGTTGTCTTTTTTGTCTCGCACCACCTCCATCTCAAACTCTTTCCAGCCAAGCAACGACTCGTCAATTAACAGTTCTGATGTGGGCGACAGCTCCAAGCCCCGAGTACAGATTTCTTCGAATTCTTCTTTGTTGTAAGCAACACCACCACCGCTACCGCCCAGGGTAAAAGATGGCCGGATGACGCAAGGAAACCCCAACTGGCTTTGCACCTGTATGGCTTCTTCCATGCTGTGTGCGATGGCCGAACGCGGGGTCTCCAGACCAATGGACTTCATCGCCCGGTCAAAGCGTTCCCGATCTTCTGCCTTATCGATAGCATCTTGGCTTGCGCCAATCATTTGCACATCGAATTTCTCCAGCACACCTTGGCTGACTAGGTCCAGGGCACAGTTCAGCGCCGTTTGGCCGCCCATGGTCGGCAGCAAGGCATCTGGGCGCTCTTGCTCAATAATCTTGCTAACGGTTTGCCATTCCACCGGTTCCACATAGGTGGCATCAGCCATGGTCGGGTCTGTCATGATGGTGGCTGGATTGGAGTTAACCAAAATAACTCGATAACCCTCGTCCTTTAAAGCCTTACAGGCTTGTGCGCCGGAATAGTCAAATTCACAGGCTTGCCCAATAACAATTGGCCCAGCACCCAAGATCAGGATCGATTCAATATCAGTGCGCTTAGGCATCTAGCTTCCTACCTCTTTCCCTGGACCATCAGATCGATGAATTGATCGAATAAATACTCGCAGTCCTGAGGGCCGGGACTGGCTTCCGGATGCCCCTGAAAACCAAAGGCCGGATGCTGCAAGTGTCGTATGCCCTGCACGGTGCCGTCGAACAACGACTTATGTGTGCACTGTAGATGCTCGGGCAAGCCCTCTTCGGCCACAGCAAAGCCATGGTTTTGGCTTGTGATCACCACTTCACCGGTTTCCAGATCTTGCACCGGATGGTTTGCGCCGTGGTGACCGTGGGTCATTTTTTGGGTTTGTCCGCCGCTGGCCAGAGCCAATAGCTGATGGCCCAGACAAATACCGAACATGGGTATGTCCTTGGCTAAAAACTCACTGATGGCTTCGATAGCGTAATCGCATGGCTCGGGATCGCCGGGACCATTAGATAGAAAAATACCATCTGGCTGCATTGCCAGGACTTCTTCCGCAGGCGTTTGAGCAGGAACCAAGGTGAGCTTACAGCCCTTATCCGCAAGGATTCTTAAGATGTTTCGCTTCACCCCAAAGTCGTAGGCAACCACATTGAACTTGGGATCCGTTTGTTCGCCGTAACCTGCCTCTCGCGTCCAGCAGGTTTGGGTCCAGGACCGAGGTTCGCCGGTGACCACCTTGGCTAAATCCATGCCCGACAAACCCGCAAATTCTTTGGCTAACCCCAAAGCTGTCGCCTCACCCTCGGCGGTGCCAGCGGTATCGTCTGCCAAAATGCAGCCGGCTAGCGCGCCTTTCTCGCGCAGCAGCCGGGTTAATCGCCGCGTATCTACATCGGCTATGGCCACCGTGCTTTGCTCTTGCAGGTAGTCCTGCAAACTGCCCCGCTGCCGCCAACTGCTTACGCGTTTAGGGACCTGACGAATAACAAGGCCCGCGGCCCAGACTTGGTCCGACTCTTCGTCTTCAGGAGTAACACCGGTATTACCGATCTGTGGATAAGTGAGGGTGACAATTTGGCGACAATAGGACGGGTCGGTCAGAATTTCCTGATAGCCAGTCATGGCGGTATTAAATACCACCTCGCCAACAGTATGACCGGAGGCGCCAATGGATTGACCGTGGAATACGCTTCCGTCTTCGAGCACTAGTAGGGCAGGTCTCAACAAGATTCCCTTTTTAACAGAACTTCAACTTGCGGCCGGGGCTGTTTGTGCAGGCTCCCAGTCCACGCCTAACCCTCGCTCTATCGTGGTGCCCTTGGTTTTTACGCGAACGCGGGCCAAGGGATGCCGACCAAATGTACAAGTACGTCGGCTACATCGTAGAGGTGCTGAAACGTGCCAGCGGGTTAGGCGGTGAGTGTACGGAGAGCTGAGTCAAAAATCAGTAAAAATATCTGTTCATTAGCCTCTTTTAGCCGCCGAATTGGCCTGCCTGGAGTGAGTGTCAAACCCCTGTCTATAGGGAGATATGACGGACCAGCGCGCTAGGCGCTTGTGATAGCGGCGCGGAGCTGGAGCGTCCCAAGATTTGGCTTAGGCTCAACCTTGGTTCAGCCACTTACTTTGAGCTAAATACCCAGCAGATCCTGCATGTCATACCAACCGGGGCTGGCATCAGCAACTAGGCTCACGGCACGAAGCGCACCTTGAGCGAAGTTTGTCCGGCTGTGGGCACGATGGGTAATTTCCAGACGCTCGCCTTCACTGGCAAACATCACGGTGTGCTCACCCACAATGTCACCACCGCGAATGGTGGAAAAGCCAATGGTCTTTGGATCTCGGGCACCGGTAATGCCTTGTCTTGCGTAAACAGCATCCGTTGCCAGATCTCGGTTCAAGGCCTTGGCAAGCACCTCGCCAATACGAACTGCAGTACCCGACGGCGCGTCGATTTTGTGTTTGTGATGAGCCTCAATCACTTCCACATCGGCCTCGTCACCCAGTGCTTGGGCAGCCAGTTCAATAAGACGCATGGAGAGATTCACTCCCACACTCATGTTCGGAGAAACAAATATCGCCGTGCGTTCGGAACAGCCCCGCAAAGTCGCCAGTTGGACTTCGTCAAAACCCGTCGTGCCAACCACCATGGCCTTGCCATGGGTCGCACAGGTTTCCGCTAAAGCGAGGGTGGCCTGAGGCACTGTGAAATCAATGACTACGTCGAAATCGTCGGTATGCGCCGATGGCTCAGCCGCCAGCACCACACCAAGGGTGGGCAAGCCGCAGACAGCACCTACGTCGTCGCCAATTTGCCCGTGGGCGCTGTGTTCAAAACCTGCGGTAAAGTTCAAATGCGCCGACTCAGTTATCGCCTGAACCAAGGTTTTTCCCATGCGCCCGGCTACGCCTGCTACTGCCACTCGAATCATGTGTCTATCCGCTGCTCTCTCGTGTCGTGCCAAGTGTGATCGCCCTAGCGCTGTCTGACTAGTAAAACCTCACAGCTGCTCATCATCCCAGGTTTGCAAGCTAGGCCGGGGGCCCAGGCTAGGATTTAAGATCGTCGAAAAAACTCTTCACGCCATCGAACCAGCTTTTACCCCGGGGGGAATGCTTGCTGTTGGAATCCAAAGACTGCTTAAGTTTGCGCAAAAGTTCGCGCTGTTCTTCGGTGAGCTTGACCGGCGTTTCTACAACAACCTTACACAACAGATCTCCGACACCACCACCGCGCACTTGAGTAACGCCCTTGCCACGCAGGCGAAAGACCTTGCCGGTTTGTGTTTCGTTGGGCACTTTAAGCTTTACCCGACCGTCCAAGGTCGGCACATCAAGCTCACCACCCAGCGCCGCGTCCGCAAAAGAAATCGGCACCTCGCAATGCAGGTGGCGCCCATCGCGCTGAAAAATCGGATGAGGCTGCACGTCGATTTGGACGTAAAGGTTTCCTGCAGGGCCGCCGTTGGGACCTGCCTCACCTTCTCCAGTCAAACGAATTCGGTCACCCACATCCACGCCAGCAGGGACTTTGACCGACAGAGTTTTGCGCTTTTCAACACGGCCTGCACCCGCACAGTTGTTGCAGGGATCCGTGATGACCTCACCACGGCCGTGACAGCGCGGACAGGTTTGCTGCAGGGAGAAAAAGCCCTGAGAAACACGCACTTGACCGGCGCCGTTACAATCCTGACAGGTACTCGCCGACGTTCCGGGCTTGGCACCGGAACCATCACAGTCATCGCAGCCCGCCAAAACCGGGATACGAATTTCCACCGAATCGCCGTTTACCGCCTGCTCCAGGGGCAACGATAGGTTGTAGCGCAAATCAGAACCGCGCGCAGGGCCACCTCGGCCACCACCTCTGCCGCCACCGAAAATATCGCCGAATACGTCGCCAAAGATGTCACCGAAGCCGCCACCGGCCCCGCGACCGGCACCACTGTTAGGATCTAATCCATCGTGGCCGAACTGATCATAAATCTGTCGCTTTTCAGCGTCGCTGAGCACCTCATAGGCTTCGTTGGCTTCTTTGAATTGCTCTTCCGCTTTCGCGTCATCAGGATTTCGGTCGGGATGAAGCTTCATGGCAATACGTCGGTAGGCCTTCTTCAGGTCCCCTTCTGATACGTCTCGGTTCACGCCCAAGACTTCGTAATAATCCCTTTTCGCCATGGCTATCCTTCCAAGGTCTCGCTATTTATTTTCGCCAAAGTGTCTTTTTCTAAAGGCAAGAAAGCCACCGAAGGGTGGCTTTCAAGCAAACAAGACGCGATTCGAGCTACTTACTGCTTCTGCTCTTTGTCGTCTTTGACTTCTTCGAACTCGGCATCAACGGCACCGTCGTCTGGTGCTTCTTGGCCGGACTCTCCAGCCGCTTCCGCCTGTTCGGCGTACATCTTCTGCGCCAGCCCAGCCGAAGCCTCAGACAGCACCTTAATCCTCTCTTCGATGGTGTCCTTATCTTCGCCCTTTAACGCTTCCTCTAGGTCTGATGCAGCGCCTTCGATGGCCGTTTTTTCTTCGTCCGAGGCTTTGTCGCCAGCGTCTTCTACCGCCTTGCGGGCCCCGTGAATCAGGCCATCAGCCTGATTTCGCAGGGTTACCATTTCCTCGAACTTCTTATCTTCCTCAGAGTGCGCTTCCGCGTCTCGAATCATTTGTTCGATTTCTTCATCTGACAATCCGCTGGATGCCTTGATGACAATCGACTGCTCCTTGCCGGTGGCTTTATCCTTGGCCGATACATTCAAAATACCGTTGGCATCAATATCGAAGGCCACCTCGATCTGCGGCATCCCGCGCGGCGCCGGCGGAATATCGGCCAAGTCGAACCGTCCAAGGGACTTGTTCTGACCGGCTTGCTTGCGCTCACCCTGAAGCACGTGGATGGTCACCGCGGTCTGATTATCATCAGCGGTTGAGAACACTTGGGTCTTCTTGGTTGGAATAGTCGTGTTCTTTTCGATCAACACACTCATCACCTGACCCATGGTTTCGATGCCCAAGGACAGCGGGCTAACGTCCAGCAGCAGCACGTCCTTAACGTCACCTGCCAGAACTGCAGCCTGGATAGCAGCACCCATGGCGACTGCTTCATCTGGATTCACGTCACGTCGCGCTTCTTTCTTAAAAAAGCCTTTAACCTGTTCCTGCACCAAGGGCATGCGGGTTTGCCCACCAACCAAGATCACATCATCGATGTCGTCAATACTCAGGTCTGCGTCTTTCAACGCAACCCGGCACGGATCGATGGTGCGACTGACTAAATCACCAACTAAGGACTCCAGCTTGGAGCGCGTCAGTTTCAACACGAGGTGCTTTGGCCCGGATTGATCCGCCGTAATGTAGGGCAGATTGATTTCGGTCTGCTGAGAATTTGACAGCTCGATCTTGGCTTTTTCGGCAGCCTCTTTAAGGCGCTGCAATGCCAGCGGATCGTTGTGCAAATCGACGCTGTTTTCTTTCTTAAACTCGTCCGCCAAGAAGTCGATGATTTTCAAGTCAAAGTCTTCACCGCCGAGGAACGTATCACCGTTAGTGGATAGAACCTCGAACTGGTGCTCACCATCGACTTCGGCAATTTCGATGATAGATACATCGAAGGTGCCGCCACCGAGGTCATATACCGCGATTTTCGCGTCGCCCCGATTCTTATCGAGGCCATAGGCCAGTGCCGCCGCGGTGGGTTCGTTAATAATTCGCTTAACGTCCAGACCGGCAATCTTGCCCGCGTCTTTAGTCGCCTGGCGCTGGGAGTCATTGAAGTAGGCTGGCACGGTAATCACCGCCTCGGAGATATCCTCTCCAAGGTACTCTTCTGCCGTCTTCTTCATTTTCTTAAGAATTTCGGCGGATATCTGCGGCGGTGCCAACTGCTCTTCGTTTACCTCGATCCAAGCATCGCCATTGGGGGCTGCCGCGATGTTATATGGCACCATCTTTATGTCTTTTTGCACCACGTCGTCTTTGAACTTACGACCA
>JAQWIX010000074.1 GCA_029248675.1 Pseudomonadales bacterium
AGGAACTGTGTGATTTCGTGCTCCAGCCGATCTCGGGAGCGTCGGACTAGGGCACCACTTTCTTCCAATGGTCGAATAATCTCCACGATGTCACCGACGTCGTTTAAACCGGCGGGCCGGATCGGATGGGCGCGCTCTTCAATAACTTGGGTGCCCACACCGTCGGCAGTGAAAAGCTCTTGGAGTAAACCGCCGTCAGTGGCGAAAGAAATCTGATGAGCCTTGGTCACACCAGCGCGCACGGCTCGTGCCATGGCCGCAAAGCGTAGGGCGGTAGTCGGCGCCAGGCCGCCTAGGTGTTGATCCAGCGAGCTGGGTGTGACGGTCCCTTCTCTGCCGCCTTCCGTCGTCGACAGGTGGGTCGACTCATCAAAAAAGATGACCTTGTCGGCGTTTAATCCGATGCTGATATCGGCGGCTAGTTCCTCCGCGGCAAGGTTGAAGCCTTGGCCAGAGCTTGAGAACCCTAGCGGCGATTGCAGCACGATGTTGCCCGAGTCCAGCAGGCTGCTGATTCGGTCTGCTGCCAAGTTGCGCAGCTGCCCCGTCAGAAGATGATCTACCCCATCAATCACCCCGATGGGTTTGGCGGTAACGAAGTTGCCGGATACCACGCTGATGTTCACATTGTGCAATGGGGTGTTGGGCAGGCCAGTGGAAAACAGGCCCTCCAGCTGACTGCGCAGCAAACCGTACTGGCCAGTGACTGTATCCATGTCCTGCGGGGCTGTAATTCGACGACTGTTGTGAGTCTGTGAATTCGGCAGTGCCGCATCCAGCTGTGGCCGACCGCCATGCACCAAGACCAGCCGCACACCCAGCACGTGCAGTAACGCTAAGTCATGGGCGATGTTGGTAATGTTCGGATGAGCCAAGGCATCGCCGCCGAGAAAGACGACAAAGGTCTTGTCCCGGTGAGCACTGATGTAGGGTGTGGATCCCCGAAACCATTGAGAGTAATCGTTTGTTTCCATAAATCAGGCCAGACAAAAGCGCTCAATGACAGCGCGTAACGTGTTGGTAGCAGGGGCAAGCTGATCCTTGCTCAAATACTCGTTAGGTTGGTGGGCCTGATCGATTCTGCCCGGCCCCCAGACCACGGTTTCCATACCCAAGGTCTGCATGAAGTGGGCTTCGGTGCCAAAAGCCACCGTGCCAGGCTGATTGCCGCTCAGGCTGCTCAATGCCTGTACAAGGGCTCCGTTTGGATCAGTCTGAAAGGGCGGAATCGGCGGATAAGCTTTGTTGAGGCGCAAGGACACACCCCGGTGCTCTACCGCTTTGTGGATGCGTCGCTCCAGTTCATTGTGCAGGTGCTCAGAATCCATGCCGGGGAGCAGGCGCAAATCGATTTGCAGCTCTGCATGGCCGCAGATGCGGTTGGGGTTGTCGCCAGCGCGCATGCAGCCAAGATTCATGGTGGGAATGTTCACGGCGAAGGCATCATTTTGCTGGCTGGCGGCCAGTTCCTCTCGCAGTGCAATCAGCTCGCACATCACCGCATGCATGGCGTCCAAGGCGTTGGCACCTAAGCTGGGGTCTGAAGAATGGCCGGAAGCGCCCTCGATCTTAATAGACATCATGCTGATGCCTTTGTGGGCAAAGACCGGCTGCATGGCAGTAGGTTCGCCAATAATCGCGAAGTCGGCCTTGGGTTTGCCAGACTCCAAAAGATAGCGGCCTCCTGCCATGGAGGATTCTTCATCCGATGTCGCGACGATAGTCAGTGGTGCGCTGAGCTGTTTCTGGCTAAAGGCGGCGGCCGCCTCTAGGGCAACGGGGAAAAACCCTTTCATATCACAGCTGCCCAAGCCATAAAGACGCTCGCCGTCGTCCTTGATGGTGAAGGGATCGCTGTTCCATAACGCCTCGTCAAAGGGCACCGTGTCGGTATGTCCCGCTAGCACCAAACCGCCCAGACCGTCATTGACATTGGCACCCAAGGTCGCGATCAAGTTGGCTTTATCTGGCCTGTTAGGCAGTGGCATGACCTCGGTTTGAAAACCCAAGCCGTCCAGCCAGTTAGCCAGGTGCTCGATCACGCGCAGGTTACTGCGGTCGATGTCTGGCGAAGTGGAGCTCACCGAGGGCTCTGCGACCAACTGGGTCAGCATCTCGTGAAACGTGGGAAGCAAGGAAATGTCCTAGGAGTTTAATGGTGGCTATTGTATGCCTAACCCTTGCGGTAAAACGAGTCCTCCCCTGGTGGTCGCGTTTTAAAGCGCCGGTGCATCCATAGGTATTGGTCCGGTACCTGGCGCAGAGATTTTTCCAGTTCGGCATTAAGGCGGGTGGCGTCCTGTTGAACATCCCCCTGGGCAAAATCGTCAAGTACCGGGCTAAAACGTAAGGTCCAAGTGCGGGTTGGTATATCCCGTGTTTGGTGGAGCATTAGAACCGGCGACTGATTTCGCTCTGCTAATCGTGAAGTCATGGTGATCGTCGCTGCCGGAATATTAAAAAAAGGCACAAACGTCGAGTGTTTGGGACCATAGTCTTGGTCAGCCGCGTACCAGATAGCCCGGCCCTTTTTCAGGCGATTGATGATTTGTCGCATATCACTTCGCTCCACAACGCCATCGAAGTAGTGCCGGCGACCACGGGTTTGCAGCCATTCCCATACCGGGTTTTTGTTGCGTCGGTACATCACATCAAGGACACCCAGCGTCGCAAAAAACTGGCCGCCGATGTCGATACAGGTGTAGTGAGCGCCCACCAACAGTACACCTCGTCCTTCTTGGTGAGCGGCTTCCAGATGTTCGAGTCCCTCTATTTTGAAATGTTTAGACAAGTCTCGTTTTGGGTTTAGCCATACGAGGGCGGTTTCCACGGTGCCGATACCGGTGTGAGTAAAGTTGCTGCGGACAAGGCGGTTTTGTTCTGCCTCGTCCAGTTCAGGAAAGCACCGGGCAATGTTTACTTGGGTGATGTGTCGACGTGATCGAGCGACGTAAAATGCTATCCAGCCAATGGCCTTACCAATGGCAAATATCCATGAAAGGGGCAGTCTGGCAACGACCCACATAACAATGACCGCAAGCCAAACCGGCCAATGAGCGGGCTTCAACAAAGAGGGGCGCTGAAAGTTGGTGTCTTGCATCAACGGATAGTAGCGGTTTTGCTAGGTTCCCGCTAAGACTCACAGAGTCTTGGGAGGCTCTGCTACCATGGTCTGCTATTGAGAGAGGTCTGTGTGCTGCAATCCATATTGAATAGCGTCGACGCGTTGTCCCCGGAAGACGGGCATATTTTGGTGGTAGGCGATCTTTGGATGGATCAGGCCGAGTGCCAGCAGCTGCCCAGTGACTCCCGATCGATTTTCAATCAGTGCGGTGCGGCTCTTCTGGCGTCAGATGCAGTAGAGGCAGGCTATCAAGTGACCTTAGCGGGGTTTGTGGGCGATGATGACCTGGCGGATGCTGTTGAGGCGAGTTTCGCCAGCGCCGGGGTAGTCGCAGATTTACTGCACATTCGGAGCTGGTCGACCTTTACCGACGCAGCCCTTGATATAACCGCCAAGGTCCCAGCCGAAGATGCTAATGGCCGCGCACTAAGACGTCATAAGGACGAACGCGCTTTACCGATTGACGGTATGAGCGAATACCAAGCCCACCTGCAAAATCGTGCGGAGCGCTATCTAAGAAACGCCAGTGCCATAGTGCTGGTGGATTATGATCTGGGCAGTATTGCAGAACCCCGCGCGCTGACGTACACCGCCAGCAAACTAAACAAACCGTGTGTGGCCATGCTCGGATACTCCGCTCAGCCCGAAAAGTACCGCGATGTGCGTTGTTATGACATCACAGGCCAGCGGATAGAGACGGTGGTACGTAGCGTTAGAAACGCGGTGGAGGAACTCATCGAATGAAGGCACCCCTGTATTTCGGGTTGTGGATCTATCGCACGCTGCTGATTTTGGCTCTACCCCTTATAAGTTTCCGCCTGTGGTGGCGGGGACAAATGGATCCTGCGTATCAATCTCGTTGGCGCGAACGATTCGGTTTTTATGATGCCTCCCTAACCAAGGGGCCGATTTGGTTCCACACGGTGTCTGCAGGAGAAACCATTGCCGCGGCTCCAACCATTCGCACCATGGCAGATCTTTATCGCAGCGATGACCCAGCAACGCCGTTTCTGGTCACCACAATGACGCCTACCGGAAGCGCTCAGGTAGCCTCGCTATTGGGCGACGTAGTAGAACACTGCTATGCCTCTTACGACTTTACCTTCGCGGTGCGTCTTTTTTTAAGGCATGTGCGCCCGCGCGCCCTAGTGCTGATGGAAACTGAGATTTGGCCCAACTTGATTTTAGAAGCGAAGGCTCAGGGGATTCCGGTGATCCTCATGAATGCTCGGCTTTCTGAAAAATCGGCACGTGGGTACCAGCGAATTGATTGGCTAGCCGCTCCGGTGTTTCGAGCGCTGGACTTGGTGGCATGCCAGACGCCAGAGCATGTGCAACGCTTTGCGAACTTAGGGGTAAATGGAGACCGTCTGCACCTAGTGGGTAATGTGAAGTATGACTTGCAGGTGGATGCCGACATCGGCGAGCGTGCTCAGTCTCAGCGTCAGCGTCTGGGTATGGTTGGTCGCCGCTGTTGGATCGCAGCTTCCACCCACCCCGGTGAAGAAGAACAGGTGCTGCGCGCCCACCAGCAGGCAAGCCAGCATGTGCCGAATCTAAGCTTGTTCTTGGCCCCAAGGCACCCTCACCGATCAGCAGAGATCGAACCGCTTTTGGACAAGGTGGCAGCAGAGCTGGGACGCGATTGGTGCCTGTACAGCGAGTTTCTGGCATCGGCCAGTTCAGGAGGATCGCGCCCCTGGAGCATTATATTGATCGATCAAATGGGTGTGCTGATGCCCCTTTACCGCATGGCAGAGGTGGCCTTTGTCGGTGGCACCTTGGTGCCTCGGGGTGGCCATAATCCCATTGAACCTGCCAGCCTGCGCACACCGGTAGTTGCCGGTCCTCACAACTTCAACTTTGCGCAGGTGTATTCGGATTTAAACGCCGCAGGCGCTTTGCGGCAGGTGACGACGGAAACTTTTGGAGCGATCTTGCTGGAGCTGCTAAACGACGGCGCGAAACGTCAGCAAATGGGTGCTTCCGGTGACGCTGTGGTTCAGGCAAACAAGGGCGCTATGCAGCGGGGTGTGGACTTGATCACCCCTATTTTAGATACGGTTCGGTAGCCGTTGATCCGCTTAATTCGTCGCCCTTGCCATGGACACAACACGGACCACTGGGTTGCCGTCGTCCATGAAGCTATTCATCTCTTCCAAATCTGCAGCGTTTAGCAAGCCGGTTTGCTGCTTCAGTCTGAGTAGATTCAACAGATAGGTATAGCGGGAATCGGCGTAGGCAAATTGCGAATCGTAGAGCCTTTGTTGGGCTTGAAGCACGTCGACGATATTACGAGTGCCAACCTCGTAGCCGGTTTGAGTGGCCTCCAGTGCCGACTGAGACGAGCGAATGGCTTTTAGGCGAGCACGTACCCGAGCTACATCGGTAGAGACAGACTTATACAAATTACGGGTATTTCTGACCACAGTGCGCTGCTGGTTTAGCAACTGCTCCTTGGCTTGTTCAACTCTTGCCGAACCCTCCCGAACTCTCGAGGTCGTGCGCCCGCCTTGAAATACCGGGATGGTCATCTGCAGACCATAGATGGTGGTCTCGCTTTCCTCTGGGCTGAAGCTGCGTGTCAGAGGATTGCCGTTGTTGTTGTTACTGTGAGTCACTGTCGCGTCAACAGTGGGTAAGTGGTCGGATAGCCGTGCACGTTTGTCTTTGCGCGATGCGTCGAGCTGTTCTACCGCTGCTTTAATTCCTAAGTTCGTGGTCAGCGCGGCCCGGACCCAAGCTTCTTCGTCCATCGGGTCGGGGTTCACCACGGGTAACTGCGCCGATAGGGTGGCTAACCGCTCATAGTCGCGACCGGTGAGAGTTCGCAGTGTCTCAAAGCTGATGTAATGATTGGTTTCGGCTTGAATCTGCCGGACCAAGGCCGCGTCGAAAGCGGCTTGAGATTCTAAAACGTCGGTGATGGCGACCAGACCCACATCAAAGCGCTGCTGCACTTGCTCCAGCTGACGCTGTACCGCGGTGACTTCCGCATTGGTGGTGTCCAGGCGGTCCCGGGTGCGCAGGATGTTTAGGTAGGCATCCGCCACCCGCACAATCAAATCCTGCTCTTGAGCCTCTAAGGCAAAAGACGATGCCGCAACGAACGCCTTGGCGCTGCTGTAGCCAAACCAACTTGATAGATTCACCACCGGCTGGCGCAGTTGGGCGTTCCAGCTGTTGTCGTTGTAGCCATCTTCCAGAACTTGGCTCTCGGGGGTATTGATCCCCGGTAACTTGGTCTCGGTCTTGGTGGTGCTGACACTGGCGAAAACCGACGGCAGTAGAGCCGACCGGGCCTGAGGCACGCGCTCTCTATCCGCTCGGTAGGAGGCCCGCGCCGCGCCAACGGATGCATCGTTGTCCTTGGCTGCCACAAAGACATCTACCAAATCCTCCGCGTATACCGGCGATATGGACGCAGCGGACATAACAGCGATTACCAACAGGCGGCTGACGGCGAAAAAAGGCGTTTGGGTCATCAACAGTCTTCCTATCTGCACCCGCTGGGCTGGGTGATACGAATTTAACGGATTCGATTATGCCTTTGTTGCCGGTGCAAGTAACGTGAAGTGCGTAGTGTTTCCTAGGCCTTGTCCAAGCCAGCCAAAGCAATTGGTTCATGACACTGGTGTGTTGGGCTGGGTAGCGTAAGGATCGCGGCGAAAGGCGGTATCGCCACTCTTGAACTCGGCCACCTGTTTTATAACTGCCTACGCTGTTGCTTTCGCCATCGCGATGAATTCCTCTAAAAACTGGCCCTGATCGACTTTTCCTTCCGCAGCGGCGACAAGGAGCTTTGCCAGCGCCATTGGCTCTGGCTGGCTACACTTGTTAAGGCGAAGCATGGAAACTCCGGCGACCAAGGCGGTTCGCTTGTTGCCATCGTTGAAGGGGTGGCCAATAACAATGGCATAGGCTAGCAGTCCGGATAATCGCCAGGGATCCCGAAAGGCCAAATTATATTGCGCATGGTTATAAACCCGTTGAAGAACCGATGAGAGCGATCCGTCGGAACGCAGGCACGGCAATCCATCGTCTCGCCGAATCAGAAGTTCATGAAAACTGAAGATTTCCTCTTCAGAAAGGATCGTTAGTTTTTGGCGAGCCATGTGAGCGCGTCTCCGTAATCGTTGATCACCTGATCAACGGCGGCTTTTACTTGCTCAGAGTCCGCGACGATGAGTTCGAAAGCATCATTGGGTACGTAGTACCCCTGCAATTCATTATTTCTAACGATTCCCACAGGCTGCCCGGTTTCCGCCGCTCGATCCATCACACGCGCCGGCGATTGCTTCAGTTCTGACACCGATACCCAATTCTGTTTGGTACTCATGATTTTTCTTGCCTCGTTTGTTAGTACTGTAAAACGTACTAGGTACGAAATAATGTACCTACCGGAACTGGATATCAATGTTCGCAATACAGATGCGAATAACGTCAGCTGAGTCAATCCTTGCAACGAGGCATGCTCGTGCCATCTCTGCCCTTGAGGACGATGTGACTCGCTTAGCGTTTCAGAAGCTTTGTCCAAGCCAGCCAAAGCAATTGGTTCATGACACTGGTGTGTTGTGCTGGGTATAGTACCGCACGCGACAAACCAAAAACCGAGACCGCCAGTGTCAGACAAACGCCCAGAGACAGATGCCGATATTCTTAGCCGCTCCACCGAGCTGAGCTACGACTTCGCCACGGGCGGCCAGCAGCTGGGCCGGCGCTATCATCACGATTTGGCCGGACACATGGCCGAATGTGACACCAACTTTATTCGGCTCATGCAGCTGTTTCCCACTCTGCGCGAAGAGGACTTCAAGTGTGTGATGTTGCTGCCCGGTGCTTCGGGTACACGGGTGGAGCTCAACGTGCTTAAGCGCGGTCCTTACACCACTTTGCTGCAGTTGGCTCAGGTGCCTAAACAAGATCGGGGTAGCAGCCCGAATATGCGGATTCAGCTGTACCACGACACCAAGAGTGCTGAGGTGGTCGCCTATCAGCACCAGTCCCGGTTCCACGGCGCCTATGAGTATCCAAATAAACGCATGCGCGCTCGGGACGAAAAAGAACAGCTCAATCGCTTTCTTGGCGAGTACTTGTCCCTGTGTTTGGCCGTGGGCATGAGCCCCGACCCTCTGAATTTACCAATGATGGAAGCCTCGTCGAACACTTTCGGTGAGGATTCGGGCGACAAGGCACAGTAAAACTCAGTGCAGCGAACCCTGTTACACATTACAGACTGTCACCTCGTCCCCCTCGGCGAGGATCTTCAAGGCACCGACACCAACGCCACGTTGAACAAAGTACTAACTCAGGCTCTTGGCGAGGGAACCCCTGACGCCATTGTCGCCACCGGCGACTTGGTGCATTCCGGCGGCGTGGCGGTTTATCGTCAGTTTATGGCGTCGCTGGCGTCGGCTACTGATGCGCCCTTGCTGTGTACTCCGGGCAATCACGACTTTCTGGCACCCATGCTGGAAGCTGGCCTGCCAATGTCCCCGCTGCAGGTGGGGCCATGGTCTATTGTTGGCCTAGATTCTCATGAGGATGATACCCCCAAAGCCTGTGTGGATGTCCAGCGCCGTCAGGCGTTGGTGCGCCTTTGGCAGCAACAACAAACCCAGTTCGCCTTGCTAGCCACCCATCATCCGCTCCTTTCTATCGGCGCTCCTTGGCTGGACAAAGACCGCATCGAAGCGCCTGAAGCACTGATGGATAGTCTGATGGATAGCTTGAGCGAACAGCCGATGCCAAGCTTTGGCGCTGCCATTTTCGGTCACGCACATCAAGAGATTAATGCCCATTATCGAGGCGCGCCTTTATTCGGAACGCCCTCTACCGCTTTTCAGTTTGCGCCTCGCAGTGAATCATTCGCCATGGGGAGTAAGATCCCGGGCTACCGCTGGCTGTCGCTTGAGGACGACGGCTCGGTGGCAAGCCAAGTACGCTGGCTGGGCGATACCCCCACTCAAACCTCGTTAACCTAGGCCTTCTTTTATATGGCAGAAAAAACTTATTCAGCTGAATCCCTGCAGGTGCTCTCCGGTCTTGAACCGGTTCGCCGTCGACCAGGGATGTACACGGATACCACGCGTCCAAACCACTTGGTTCAAGAGGTGGTGGATAACAGTGTGGACGAGGCCATTGCCGGCCACGCGGATGAGATCGAGGTCTGCATCAACGCCGACGGTTCTATTGAAGTCATTGACGATGGCCGAGGTATGCCCGTGGACATTCACCCCGAGCACAAGGTCTCTGGGGTAGAGCTGATTCTCACGCGCCTGCACGCTGGCGGTAAGTTCGATAACGAAAACTACAACTTCTCCGGCGGTTTGCACGGGGTTGGGGTGTCTGTGGTTAATGCCCTGTCCGAGTTTTTGGAAGTAGAGGTTAAACGTGACGGCAACTTGTATCGGCAGCGCTACGAGCGTGGCGAGCCAGTGACCAAGCTGGAGCCGGTAGATACCGTTGGTAAGCGCAACACCGGTACGAGAGTTTGCTTTCTGCCCGAAGCCAAGTACTTCGATTCTTCTGCTCTAGCCATGGGCCGGCTGCGGCACCTGCTGCGAGCGAAGGCGGTGCTATGCCCGGGTTTGCGCATGAGCCTGTCTGTAGAGGCAAAGCCAGACGAAAACGAAAGTTGGCTGTTTGAAGATGGTTTGCGTCAGTACTTGGAAGCGGCGGTAGGAGATGCGGAATGTGTGCCCCCAGCCACCATCATGCATCAGGCTAAGGGCAATGCTGAGGCCGTGGAATACGCTCTGAAATGGGTGACGGAAGGTTCCGCGCCCATCACCGAAAGTTACGTGAACCTCATACCGACAGCCCAAGGTGGTACCCACGTCAACGGTCTGCGTTCCGGCTTAATTGATGCTTTGAAAGAATTTTGCGAGTTCCGTGACCTGCTGCCTCGGGGTGTAAAAATTACCGGCGACGACATTTGGGATCAGTGCAGCTACGTCCTTAGCGTCAAGTTGTTGGATCCTCAGTTTGCTGGTCAGACTAAGGAACGATTGTCTTCCCGCCAGTCGGCGGTATTTGTATCCGGGGTTGCCAAGGACGCCTTCAGCCTGTGGTTGAACGAGCATGCCAGCGAAGGCGAAAAAATTGCTGAGATGGCCATTGGTAACGCTCAGCGACGCTTGAACGCGGCGAAGAAAGTCGCTCGCAAGCGGGTAACGTCCGGGCCTGCGCTGCCGGGTAAGCTGGCGGACTGTTCCGGTCAAGACGCCAGTCGGGCGGAGCTGTTTCTGGTGGAAGGTGATTCCGCTGGCGGCTCGGCCAAACAGGCTCGAGACCGGGAGTTTCAGGCCATCATGCCCCTGCGCGGAAAGATCCTAAACACATGGGAGGTGGATGCCAGTCAGGTGCTGGCTTCTCAAGAAGTACACGACATCGCCTTGGCCATTGGCGTGGATCCTGCCAGCGAGGATCTCACGGGTCTGCGCTACGACAAGGTGTGTATCTTGGCCGACGCAGATTCCGACGGCCTGCACATTGCCACCCTGCTCTGCGCCTTGTTTGTTAAACACTTCCGGGCCTTGGTCAACGCAGGGCACGTCTATGTAGCCATGCCGCCCCTCTATCGTATCGACGTGGGCAAGGAAGTGTTCTACGCCTTGGACGAAACCGAAAAAGACGCGGTGCTAACCCGCATGGCTGAAGAGAAGAAGAGGGCGACGCCGTCGGTGCAGCGTTTTAAGGGTCTGGGTGAAATGAATCCAGCCCAGCTGCGCGAAACCACCATTCACCCTGATACTCGGCGCTTGGTCCGGCTAACCGCAGACCAAGGGCGCAAAACCGACGACATGCTGGACATGCTGCTGGCGAAAAAACGGGCATCAGATCGCCGCGCGTGGCTGGAAAAGAAGGGCGATCAGGCAGTGCTCGACTAAGCTTTGAATGAAAAGCGCCTAAGCAAAAGCTGCAGCAACACAACGAATTGAACAAAGAAAGAAACAGGCATATTTCCCATGGATGATGAAATCCAATCTTCGCCCTCTGAAGGCGATGCTTCCGAGTCGATGTCTCTGGCGACCTATACTGAGCGAGCGTATCTGGATTACTCCATGTACGTCATCAACGACCGGGCGCTGCCTCATATCGCCGATGGGCTAAAGCCGGTCCAACGCCGCATCATTTACGCCATGAGTGAGCTAGGCCTGAACAATCAGGCCAAGTACGCCAAGTCTGCTCGCACCGTGGGCGACGTGCTGGGCAAGTTCCATCCCCACGGTGACAGTGCCTGTTACGAGGCCATGGTGCTTATGGCCCAGTCCTTTTCCTTTCGCTACCCCATGGTGGACGGACAGGGTAACTGGGGTGCGCCGGACGATCCTAAATCCTTCGCGGCCATGCGTTACACCGAAGCGCGGCTGTCTCGCTATGCGGAACTGCTGCTCAGTGAAGCCAAGCAGGGCACCGTTGACTACAGCCCAAACTTTGACGGCAGCGTTAAAGAACCCAAGCTGCTACCCGCTCAGGCACCCTTTGTTTTGCTGAACGGCAGCACGGGTATCGCCGTGGGTATGGCCACAGATATCCCGCCCCACAACCTTAACGAGGTAGTGAGTGCTTGCATTCATTTGCTCGACAGTCCCAAGGCGACCACCGCGGACCTGATGACTCATATCAAGGGTCCAGACTACCCAACGGAAGCTCAAGTCA
Source organism: Pseudomonadales bacterium (assembly GCA_029248675.1). Classification (GTDB taxonomy): domain Bacteria; phylum Pseudomonadota; class Gammaproteobacteria; order Pseudomonadales; family Azotimanducaceae; genus UBA4421. Next base: position 11,789 of record JAQWIX010000074.1, read on the forward strand.
TTACACCGGTGGCGGATATACAGGCGCTTTACGAAAGCGGGCGGGGCAGCATCAAGGCCAGGGCGGTGTATCACCGTGAAGGGCCGGAAGTGGTGATTACAGCTTTGCCGCATCAGGTGTCGCCGGCCAAGGTGTTGGAACAAGTCGCCCAGCAAATGAACGCGAAAAAGCTGCCCATGCTGGTGGATCTGCGCGATGAGTCCGATCACGAGAATCCAACACGCCTGGTATTTGTGCCCCGATCCAACCGCATCGACTATGACCGCCTGATGAGCCACCTGTTCGCCACTACGGATCTGGAGCGAAGCTATCGGGTCAATTTGAACATCATCGGGTTGGATCACCGTCCCGAGGTGAAAGGTCTGGTAGGTATTTTAAAGGAATGGCTGAAATACCGGTTAGACGTTGTAACCCGTCGCCTGAATTTCCGGCTGGAAAAAATTAATGATCGGCTGCACATCCTCGATGGCTTGCTCATTGCCTATCTGGATCTGGACGAAGTCATCCGCATTATTCGTGAGGAAGACGAGCCTCGCGTTGCGCTGATGAAACGCTTTGGTCTCAGCGAAATTCAGGCCAATGCCATTTTGGATTTGCGGCTGCGTAATCTGGCCAAGCTGGAAGAAATGAAGCTTCGCGGCGAGAAAGACGAGCTGGAAACGGAAAAAGCCGGTCTAGAAAAAACTCTGGGTTCCAAGACCCGTATGCAATCCCTGATTAAAAAAGAGCTGCTTGCGGTGGCTGCGGATTACGGCGATGACCGACGCACTCCGCTGATGGAAGCGGAGGAATCTCAGGCCTTCAGTGAAGAAGACCTGATGACCAACGATCCCATTACCGTGGTGCTGTCGACCAAGGGCTGGGTGCGCGCCGCCAAGGGCCACGATGTAAAACCCCATGAATTGAACTACCGCACCGGCGACGAATTTTCCCAAGCTGCCAAGGGTCGAAGCAACGATGTGCTGGTTTTCCTCGACTCAGACGGGCGCAGCTACAACGCTGCAGCCCACACCCTGCCTTCGGCTCGGGGCCAAGGTGAACCCCTGTCCGGTCGCTTCAAGGCGAAAAACGACGCGCGCTTTGTTGGCGTGCTCATGGGCAACGCCGACGCCAAGGTGCTGTTGGTATCCAATGCCGGGTTCGGTTTTGTGGGAACGCTCAGCGAAATGGTCACAAAGAACAAAGCAGGTAAGGCGTGTTTGAGTGTGCCTTCGGGAGGCTACGCGCTGCCGCCGCTGTTGATTGATCCAGCCCTGCACGCCTCGGATGACGCTCAGGTGGCCGCGGTCACCAATCAAGGCCGCTTACTGGTATTTGCCTTGAAAGATCTGCCAGAGCTAGCCAGAGGCAAGGGAAACAAACTTTTGAACGTGCCTTCGGCAGACTTTAAGTCCGGTGAAGAAGAGCTGGTGGGTGCCGTGGCCTTGGGCGAAAAAGACGAGCTGCTGGTGCACGCCGGTCAGCGGCACTTGCGGCTTAAGTCCAAGGATCTTGAGAACTACATCGGTGAACGCGCCCGTCGGGGCCGTAAGTTACCCCGGGGCTTTCAGAAAGTAGAGCGGCTGTCCGTGGAATAGGGGCGCTGGGTTGTTCAGCGTCTCTGATCAAGGTTTGTAGCTCGGCTCAGCAATTCTTCGTGCCGTATCATGAGTGGCCTTTGGGGCGCCGGTGCCGGTTGAAAAGCCATTTGCTGTTGGCCGACGCTCCAAGAAACCACCTGATTAGTCCCAAAGTGCCAAGGGCCTCACGCTTGGTCTGCACTAACGATCTTGATTGACGGCGCCGCAATCACCAAGCTCATCTGGACAAGGCGCTGCTTGAAAAGCGTCAATAGCCGGAGTGTTTTTCATGTTTCGTACCTTTCTAGCGGTATTTTTTTCCATTTTGTTTCCAGCGCTGCACACTGCTGCCCAATCTGTTGAATTTGGCGATAACGAAAGCGATTTCGCTAATGATCATGAGTGCGACGACCGACGGTTTGTCGGTCTAGGCATGGCCACAAGCCTCGATAAGGATGACAATTTCCATGATGCCAACGATTGCCGCCATGCCTATTCAGTGGGTGCTATTCGCCTAGTCAATGTCGAGGCCGCAAAGGCCGCAACCCATTGTGGGAATATCAAGTTTGGGAATGATGAAGGCTCTTTCGCCGAGGATGGCGAGTGCGACGATGGCCGTTTCGATGGCCCCGGCACATCTTCGATGATCTCAGTCGACGAAATCGGTCGTGACGCCAAAGATTGTTGGAAGCAATGTGCCGCAAGCAAGATTTACCTGCGCGACCCTGATTGATCAGGCGGCGATACAAACCGGCGTGGCAGCTTAGGGCAACACTGATAGCCGAGAAAGACGAGTTTGCACCGGTAACAAAGCTCTTCCGGCACTCGCCGACACTGCCGAGCCGTACTCAGACCGACAGGGGCCCTTTTAGCGAACACAAACGGTCGCTGGGTCTTAAAAGTTGAGTGGTTATGGCTGGTATAGAGGCGTCGGACGATCCAACACCTCTACTCACTAGGGTTAGCTTAGGCTGGGCGATGAATTCCACAGATTTTGTGACCATCTGGGTCCAGGAAGTAGCACAGGTACATTAGCCCCATGTTGCCCTCACGAGGTCCCGGCGGTTCTTCTGAGGTGGTGCCGCCATTGGCTACCGCAACGTCATGGAACTCTTGCAGCTGCTCAGGCGAATCGCAGATAAAGCCGATGGTGGAGCCGTTGGCGACCGTTGCGGGTTGGCCATTAATAGGTTCGGAAACACTAAACGTTGAGCCATTATGCGCGTAGAACAGCCGAGTTTGTCCGGTATCGTTAACGTGCTCCATGGCAGGCCCTGCACCTAAAACGCCTAGGACTGCGTCGTAAAACTGCTTGGTTTTTTGGATGTCGTTGGCGCCAATCATGACGTGATTCAGCATGGTCTATCTCCTCTCGTGATGAAAACTGTTAGGCAGACTAGACCCTTCGCTGGTCTAAAGCTAGCCGCCAAGGTTGAAGCCCAGCACCACCTGAGCTTGTTCGGTAATCAGAGTCTGCTGCTCTTGGGGAAGAGAAGTCACGGTATAGAAAGCGGCTTCAGGTGCAAGGTCTTCTAGGATGGGGTGAGCAAAGGCCGTTGCCCAATGCCGCTCATCCTCGCTCAGCTCGTCAAACACCTCTTCAGTCATCAGCGCCGTGTCTGCCTTCGCCAAGGAAGCCAAGGTTAAATTCTGTTCCACGTTGGTAATGGCTTCCAGTGTGCTGGCGTTGATGGACGTGGTTTCTGCAGGATCTTTAGGGCTGATTGCGGCGGAGAGCAAGCAACGAAATTCCCCTTGAGTCTCGTATTCGGTAAGCAGTCGCTGAAACAAAAAGGATGCGTACAGTGCCTTCTGGCTGCTGGCTTCGGCTTTGCTGATAAGCAAGGCAAGGCCGCGTTCCTGTAGTGTCAGCGCAAGCCCCGGATACAGGGCGCACACTTCCCTCCCCATGGTCAGCGCGTCTTCAATGGCCTGCCGCTGCTCCTGCTGATTTAAGCTGCGTTGGTTGTGCAGCTTTACGGTCAGCAGGTAGGCGGGCTGCTCTTGAGCGGGTTCATTGGGTACCGAGACGATGGGCAGAGAGCGGTTTCCGCGAGTACTGAACTGAATCGCCATGACGGTTATCGGTGGTGTCATTAGCAGAGCAAGCGCTGATAGAAACAAGAGGCTCCAAGGAATCGCCGGCGCGAATATGTCCCGGGCTAGGCTCACCGTTACCGCCCCGCTGGGCGTATCGTCGATGGTTGCTTGGGCGCGGTAGTCCGCATCAGACCGCTGCACCCCGCTCAGGGCCATTAGCTCATTGTCGGCATCGTAAAACGCGATCCCTGCGATTTCTTCGAGGGTGGTCAGTCGGTTGGCAATCACCGTAAGGGTGATGCGTTGCTTGTTCAGCAGCTGTGGCGCAGTGGTGTCTGCCAGCGTCGTGGCCAAGGCTTGTCCGTAGCGATCCATTTCGTCCTGTCCGTCCGGACGTTCGAACCAAATGGCTAGCAGGCACAGGGCAGAAATTGCTGTGGCAGTGGCTGCAGCGGGCAAGGTTACCCGGCTGGCTCTAAACTTAGTGCGAAAGCGTTTTAGTGGACCCACGAGCACCGCCAAGCAGTCGGGTCGGTACTTGCACCAAACACTGCACAGTCGTGTCGTTTGAAACGAAAGATTACGTGCATGTGGATAAGCGCCTTAAGCAGGTTGCAGGATTGCCGAGCACTAAATTAACACAAAGTGGGCAAACCGATCCTTCTCCCGTTGCAGTTGGGCCGTTAAACTACCGGCTCTAGAACGTCGCAAGGTTAGTCACTTGGCCGATCAGATTATGCTCGTGAGTATCTCCGGCCAGGACAAGCCAGGACTGATGTCGGCCCTGATGGCAATCTGCGCAGACCATGGCGCCCAGCTTCTGGACATGGGCCAAGCGGTTATACACGATGAGTTGGCGCTGGGTTTGCTGGTGTCTTCGTCTCAGCCTGAAGCGCTCAGCCGGGCAATTGCTGCTCGGTGTGAACAAACTCAATCATCTCTTAGATTGGAACGGGTGGATGCGGCCGACTATGGCTCATGGTCCCAGACTATTTTTAAAAGCCCGCTCATTCTTACTCTGCTGACCAGTGGCAGCGCTGCGGATCCGCTGCTGGCGGTTAGCACCCTGACCCATGACTATCAAATGAACATCGATACGGTACGGCGGCTTACCAAGCCTCGATCTTTATCCGAGGGTACCGATCAGAGATTTGGTGTTGAGATGCGGCTCAGTGGCGAGCTGGAAAACAGCCCGGAGTTTCAGGCAGAACTGTTGAAGCTGGCAGATCGCAGCGGCTTTGACGTTAGCTTGCAGCGGGATTCGGTATTTCGGCGCAACCGCCGTCTTGTTGCCTTTGATATGGACTCCACCTTGATAGCCGAAGAGGTGATGGACGAGCTTGCCAAGCGTCACGGAGTGGGCGATCAAGTAGTGGCCATTACCGATGCTGCCATGGCCGGCGAGCTGGATTTTAAAGAAAGCTTCAGACAGCGGGCCGCGCTGCTGGAAGGCATGCCCCTAGCCGTGCTTCATGAGGTAGCGGAGTCCGTGGCCTTAAATACCGGCGCTCGTCGGCTGATCAAGGCGTTAAAACACTTCGGTTACACCATTGCCGTGTTTTCCGGAGGTTTTCAGTATGTTGGTGAGTATCTGCAGCGCCAACTGGGCATCGACTATGTTTACGCCAATCAGCTGGAAGTCATCGACGGGGTCATGAGCGGCAAAGTGCTCGGGGACATCGTAGACGCCCAAGGCAAGGCGGACTTGTTGCGCGAAATAGCCGGCAAGGAAGGCATCTCTTTGGCCCAGACCATTGCCGTGGGTGACGGCGCCAATGATCTACCTATGTTGCAGCAAGCGGGCTTGGGCGTTGCCTACCACGCCAAAACCGTTGTACGAGAAAGCGCCAAACACTCGATCTCTAACTTTGGTTTGGACGCGATTTTGTATTTGATCGGATTCAGCGACCTAGACGTGGAGCAGGCGTTAACCAGTGATTCTTAGCTTCCCCAACCAAGCACCCAAGTGGTGTCCGGTGTTGTTGCTTATTTACCTGACCACTTGGGTTTTCGTTTTTCTGCAAAGGCTTTTGGGCCCTCTTTAGCATCCTCCGAGCGCCTCCACTGGTAAAAGCGAGGATATGTCTCTTGGGCGGTCATGGCAGCTTTAAGGTCTGCTTCATCTAACCCTTTTAGCATGGCTTCTTTCGAGGCTTGAATTGCTAGGGGCGCTCCGGCAAGAATCTTATCGCACCATCGGGACACCTCAGCGTCCAAGCCCCCGTTGCCGACCACTTGGGTGACGAAACCCATGCGCTGACCCTCCTTTGCGCTGACTCGCTCAGCGCTCAGCACTAGCCCCATTGCTTGCTTAAGTCCTATCTGTCGAGCAAGCCGGTGAAGTCCACCGCCAAGAGCGACGGCTCCAACTAGTGGTTCGGGCAAGCCGAATGAGGATCGCTCTGTGGCAATGATCAGATCGCATGCCAGCGCAATTTCAAATCCGCCGCCCAGCGCGAAGCCGTCTACCGCAGCAATAACCGGCTTGCTCAAATCGAACCGCTCTATTAATCCTGCGTATCCGTGTTCCGGATAACTGGCGTGTCGACCTTGTGCTGCAATAGATTTCAGGTCGCTGCCAGCACAGAATGCTTTATCACCGGCGCCGTCGATAACGCAAAGATACTGCCTTTCGTCCACAGCGAAGTCATTGAAGGCGCTCTCTAATTCGTCGTGCATGGGCGCATGAAGTGCGTTCATCACCTCCGGCCGGTTAAGGGTTATTCGAGTGATGTGGTTTGCACGGTCAACGGTAATGTATTGATAGCTCAAAGTATTCTCCGATCTACACTGAGGCAGATTGATAGTTAGAATGACGGGGATAGTAGCGCGAATGCTGAGCAGAGATAGGCTCCGGCAATACTGGCTACCAAGTATCAGGGTTCAAACTGACGATAGAGTCTTTGCAGGTAAGGGAATCAATATGTTTTCCGATGGCGACAAATCAGCACTTCAGGATAATGGCTTTTGCATTTTGCCTCAGGTGCTTGATGCGCGGGCGTTAGCGCAGGCACGTGAAAGCCTGAACATCGCGGCAGAAGAAAGCCGGCGCAGGGGCATTCCGACTTACATCAGCGATCTCGATCCAAATGACGCAAACGTTCGTGTATTCAATCTACTTGATCTCGATCCGCTGTTTGCTGAATTGATCGCCCATCCATCAGCGACTGAGGCGGTTCGCTGGCTCCTCGAAGATGACTTCATTATTTCCAATTTCACCGCAAATATCGCCAAGCCCGGCAGTCGCTCAATGGCTGTGCATTCGGATCTAGCCATCGTAATCCCTGAGCCGTGGCATGCACCGTGGAGCGTGAACGTGATTTGGTGTTTGGATGATGTGCATGCGGATAACGGGGCCACCCTTTACCTGCCAGGCAGTCATCGGTTTGAACGCGCAAAAGATTTACCAGCAAACCCAAAGCAAGCCATGGTGCCTTTCGAGGCCGAGGCGGGCAGCATAATTATTATGGAAGGGCGGCTATGGCACACATCTGGGGAGAACCGAACACAAGCGCAAGACAGAGCACTACTGTTTGGTTACTACGTCCGCTCGTTTATACGGCCCCAGTGGAACTTCAATGTGGGCTTGTCCGAGGCAACCAAGGCCCAGCTAAGCCCTCAGCTTGGGCGCTGGCTGGGTCTGGGTTTGACGGCAAACGTCAAACCACTAGATGGAATCGACTAAATCGGTGTTCTTGCCAAGTGCCTTATTATCCTAAAAGACCGTATAGCCTCCATCTACAGTAACCTCTTGGCCGGTGTGAAAAGTCAGCGAGGTGTCTGCTAAGAACGCACCTACTCCGCGAAACTCGCTGGGATCTGCCCAGCGTCGCACCGGAGTGCGCTTGGTGGTCACGGTGCGGAAGGTGTCATTTTCATAGCCGCCGGAAGCTAGGTCGGTTTTAGTCCATCCCGGTAGCAGAGAGTTCACGCGAATGTTGTGCCGGGCGAGGCCCACGGCAAGGGCGCGCACCAAGCCATTTAAACCGGTTTTCGCCGTACCGTATGCCTCGTTGCCTGCGGCGCCGTGAATGGCCGAAGTGGATGAGACAGCGACTAAGCTGCCGCCCTCGCCTTGGTCGATAAGAACCTTGGCGGCTTCTCGCAGGGTAAGGAAAACGCCGTCTAAGTTGATGGCCATAACCCCTCGCCAGTCTGCTAAGGACATATCCACAAAAGACTTGCCGGTGCCGCCGCGGCCAGCGTTGGCAAATAATCCATCGAGACGCCCAAAGTCATCGGTAGTGCGCTTCATGCATTCAATGATTTGATCTTCATCGCCAACGTCGCAAAGGTAAGCCCGGTTGTTGGTTCCTAGCTCGTTTAGCTTTGCCAGGGCCTCTGCGTTCTTGGTCTCGTTGCGTCCCCAAACCGCAACGGATCCACCGGCGGCCACAATTCCTTCTGCCATGCCAAGGCCAATACCGCCATTGCCGCCGGTGATGATAAAAACTTTGTTGGTCAGATCTGTCATTGCTCTTCCTTAAGTTAGACGTGTTGTGGCGCCTGGGTGTGATCGAACCTGCCCACGTGCCGGGCTTCACTAGATGGGCCGCCGAATTTACTTAGTGTAATCCTGTGCAAGGCCTTGGGCCATGCAGAGCGGCTTACGCCTGGCCCCCAATGAAAACAGCGGGTTTGCACGGATTTGGCATTGGGCTAGTGTGGGAGTGTTCGCAGAAAACCATGGCGTAAACGTTCTGTGGAAAGCGTTGGAGCAGGGAGGGTTGGGTGTCAAATTTGTTAGAACAGGCTGAGAACTTGGCAACGTTGTTTCGTGATAGCGCACGGGCTGCGGAAGCCGCTCGCCGGCCCGGGGACCACGTCATAAGCGCAGTCAAGGAAAGCGGACTTTTCGCCCTAATGGTGCCCAAGGCTTATGGCGGGCATGAGGAAGACTTAGATACTTTTTTTGATGTTGTGCTCACGCTTTCTCGAGCCGATGCGTCGATGGGCTGGCTCACCGGGTTTCTGATCGAACACAACCTGTGGGTACTGAACTACTCCGATGAGGTCTGCAGTACGGTCTTTGGCGACGACAATTATGTGCTCGCGCCAGCCACACTAAACGTAGGAGCCGGAACCGCCGAGGCAGTCAAAGGCGGCTACCGGTTGAGCGGGCAGTGGCAGTGGGGTACCGGCATTTTGCACAGCCGCTGGGTGTTGGCCGGGGGCCTCGCCATGGTAGATCAAACCCCAACGCCTACATTCTTTTTGTTGCCCATAGAGGATGTCGAGTTAATCGACACATGGTTTATGAGCGGCATGTGCGCCACCGGCTCTTGGGACTTCAAAGTGGACGATGTCTTCATACCTGAAGAACGTGCGGTGCCCTTTCAGAGCATTCTGGACGCCACCAGCGGCATCGCCGATCGCTTTGGCGGGCCGCTTTATCGAACGCCTTTGATGCCGGTTCTTGGCTTTGCCGCCGGGCTGCCCATTCTAGGCGCGGCTCAATCGGCACTATCGAACTTTGCCGAACAAATGCGAGGCAAGCTGGCGAGTAAGACCCTGCGCTCCGGCATGCCCCAACCCGATGTCAGCAAGGTACTGGGCGAAGTATCGTTAAAGGTTGAGTCCGCCGAGCTATCGATGCGAAGCGTGTTGCGAGACGTCATGGATAAGCGAAACGATGCAAGCGCACAGCAGCGGTCGCATTGGCTGTCTCAGATAGCCTATGCCGTGCACAGCTGTAAGGAGGCTTCCATCCAACTCGCCGATGTCACCGGTGCCAGCGGCGGCCATTTGGATAATCCGGTGCAGCGTGCGGTAAGGGATATTGCGATCGCCTCGAACCACGTGGTGTTCTCAAAAGACAGTCAGTACACCGCAGTAGGCCGAACCTTGCTTGGCCAATAGCCCCTGGTTTTTATTTTAGCGGCTGCTCCCTAGCAAAGGGCGGTTAGGCAGGGTTTAGAGCTGTTATTGTTTCTGCATTGAGCTCTGACTTCGATGCCTTGCCGGCTACTTCACGCACCAATCTGGGCAGTAAGTAACCGGGCAAGGTTGCCCTCATTTCATCGTGTAGCCTAAGGGCTTCTTGGTCCGTTACATAAAAGTGGGCGGTTCCAGCCACCGGATCAGGCATGTGCAGGTAGTAGGGCAGTACCCCTTGGTCGAACAAAGCCGCAGACAACTGGCACAGGGTCGTGGTTTGGTCATTGATCTGACGCAGCAGCACGCTTTGGTTCAGCAAGTGTACGCCAGCTTGCCGTAGCTGCGCGAAGGCATCGGCGGTATCTGCGCTCAATTCCTGAGCGTGGTTACAGTGCACGACCAAGGTCACAGGGCAGCGGCTTTGGGTAAACACCTTCAATAAATCTTCGGTTACGCGCTGGGGCAGCACGATGGGCAGCCGGCTGTGCAGGCGAATGCGTTTGATGTGATCGATGGCGTTGATCTCGTCAAACAGCTCATTCATGGCTCGATCTGACAACAGCAGCGGGTCGCCGCCAGACAAGATGACCTCCTCAACGCTGCTGTCTGTGCGAATCACTGCTAGGGCTTCGCCGTGGGCGGTGGGTCGATGATCCTGATAGGGAAAGTGCCGCCGGAAACAATACCGACAGTTAACCGCACAGCCCGGCGTAGTAATCATCAGTACCCGGCCCTGATATTTTTGTATCAGGGTTGGCGCGCGTTGAAAGCTTAGGGTCGGATCCGTCTCCATGAGGGGGTCCAACGTGAAGCCATCGCTCTGTTGGTTTTCTTCATTGCTTGGCAGCACCTGCAACAGCAACGGGTCGTTTGGGTTGCCGGGCTGCATGCGTCGGGCGAAGGGCTCGGGCACCAACATCTTAAAGTCGGGGTGTTGGTCTATGACGTGGTCATTGTTTTCCAGCCCCAGATAATCCAACAGCGCTTGCGGCTGGCGAAATGCATTCTGCAGCAGCTTTTGCCAAGTGTCGGGCTGCCACGAGGTTCGGTTCGGGGTTATCATGAGGGCTTACCAACGGATGAATGCAAAACTATGGCTACCTATTCTACCAACGAATTCCGATCCGGCATGAAAGTAATGCTGGACGGTGATCCCTGCAATATTTTGGAAAACGAGTTCGTGAAGCCGGGAAAGGGCCAAGCCTTCAATCGCGTGAAAATGCGGAACCTGAAGAACGGTCGGGTTTGGGAGCGCACCTTCAAGTCCGGCGAGAGCATCGAGGCGGCAGATGTCATCGACCTAGACATGGAATATCTCTACACCGATGGGGAGTTTTGGCATTTCATGAAAACCGACGACAGCTACGAGCAAGTGGCTGCTGATGCGGCGGCAGTAGCAGACTGTCAAAACTGGCTTAAAGAGCAGGACGTTTATCAGGTAACCCTGTGGAACGACGACCCCATTGCCGTTACCCCGCCCAACTTCGTAGAGCTTGAAGTCACGGATACCGACCCGGGACTCAAAGGCGACACCGCCAACGGTGGTACCAAGCCGGCAACCCTCTCTACCGGTGCCACTATCAAGGGCGTGCCATTGTTCATCAACATTGGCGATGTGCTGAAAGTGGATACCCGCACAGGGGAATACGTTTCGCGAGCTAAGACCTAGCAGCCCGCACACATGAGCGATTGGCTGCCCTCGGCGCGCATCGAGCATCTTCAACAGCGTGCCGGGCTGCTGGCTCAAGCACGAGCCTTCTTTGCTCAGCGCGATGTGATCGAGGTGCAAACGCCGTTGCTGGCTGAGCATACGGTGACGGAACCCGATGTGCAGAGCATTCAGGTGCCTG